>JAYVQZ010000429.1:0-4551 GCA_043776735.1 Deltaproteobacteria bacterium
ATTCGCCTTCTTCGAGTCTACCCCAGTGAAATGGCTGCGCTAAAAGAGTACGTGGAAGCCCTCTATTCCCACGATGAAGACTTTGAGTCGATGGTAAACATCGAAGAGGGCATCAAGAGCATGATGCGAAACGAAAACTTGGCGACCGCCTATTTCATTAAGCTGGACGGCCAGCGTATTGGATACGTTATTCTGACGCGCTATCACAGCGTCGAAAAAGGCGGGCTGACGTTCTATATCGACGAATTATATGTTGAGGCGCCTACCCGACGGCAGGGGGTGGGTAAGAAGATTATGGACAAGATTTTAGAGATTGCTCGCATCGAAGGCGCCAAGGCACTCTGGGCGCAGGCGGAGCCTTACAACAAGGCGGCACAGTCCTTCTTTTTAAACCAGGGTTTTCAGGTCAATACTTACCTCAACTTCGATCGCACGCTGTAAGAGTAATCGTTTCGCAAAAAATGTTCTGCACCTCGGAACTTAGTGCCCTCGCGCTCGGTAATGGGCTGGCATAGCGTCGGCGGGCCGCTGTTCGACTTTAGTGAGCGCCTTGGCCACAGGTCACTAAAGGGGGGTGATTTGCTTTCTATAAAAGGGTGCTCGTTGAAGGTAATTTAGTTTCTACTACGTTCCGAGCGGCGGCCGAGTCGTCTTTTAAACATCAGTGTTCAACTAAAATTAAGTCGTCGGAACTCGTGCCTATTTTGGACCCGCCTTGAGTTCTTTTAGCCCGTTCTATCGATGATATACACTCCCCTAAAAGAACAAAATGCTATTGCCCAACGCTACGATATAGTCGATAAAAGAAGAATGGCGGCACGAACTCGACAACTTCTTTGAGATCATTCTTTCAAATATTCGCCCTGGCATGGTGGGGAATATTCGATCGGCAAAAGAAAAAAGGCTCGTCCACTTAACAGCAGAAAACCAATTCACCTCACTCTTAGGTCTTCATATGCTGTAGGAAAGAACTCTATTCGCACAAAGAAGAACGAGGCTTTCATATCAAAACTCATCAAAGACCTAAGCCGTAAGTGGGGCAGTAGGATTTATAAGCATTCTATCAACAGCAATCATCTTCACTTCTCTTTGAAAGCCTTGACTCGAAGAGGATTTCAAAACTTTCTTAGGGTTTTAAGTGCTTAAGTAGCTATCTTTGTCACCGGATCAAAGAAGGGAAAACCTTTTGGAAAGCGATTTTTTGATTTGCCCGCATCTACCCGCATTGGGGAGGGGGGAAAGCCCTTTAAAATACTTATCAAATTCGTTGTTCAGAATGTATTGGAAGCCAGTGGCCAAATTCCCTACCAGCCAAGAAAGCCACGGCGAGGTGCCGCTCTGGCTAGACAACGCCTGCGAGAGTGAATAGGCGACTGACTCCCGGCCTCGCTCTGGTTCGGTCGCTTTAATTTAAGTTGAAGACGGATATCCACCGTCCGCGGCCGGTCGCCGCTGGGAACGTTATAGAAGGCACGTTCATCGAATGACTCGTAACGCCTAGAAAGCAATACCGCCACTTTTACCAACGGAAACGGTCTACGCAAAAGGCATTTTACATCGGCAAAGCCACGTCGCAACCAGCGGCCTTAAACGGGAGCACCAGTTACCCCTTTCACCAATCTTCGCGTTTTTGCCACTAGCAGGATAAAATTGGGTTTTGCTGGGCTTCCGCTTTTTTGGGGCCACCAGCGTAACGGCGCCCTAGAATAGGTCATTTGTTCTCATGAAAAAAAATCCTAACCTCACCGTAGTTTGCGATCGCGGAGGGCACCTCCACAACGCGCTCAAACTCTTAGAGCAAATGGAGGAGGGCCCCCATCATTTCATTGTGACTTGGGGGCCAGAATTCGATGGCTTAAAAGAATTTGCCGACCACGTTCATCGCATCCCCTACCTTTTTAGCTGGTGGGGGAAATTCCGCTTTCTCAACCCCTTCAAAGTAGTTCTCTCCTTTCTTTACTCTTTTTTTTTGGCCCTAACCATACGACCAAAAGTGGTTGTTTCTACGGGGGCGACCAATGTGGTTTTTTTCTGTTACTGGGCAAAGGTTTTTGGGGCGAAGATTGTTCATGTGGAATGCATGAATCAGGTCGTTAATCCCAGCCTTTGCGGCCGGATGCTCTATCCTATTGCGGACAACGTCTTTGTACAGTGGAAGGGGCTAGAGCAGCGACTGGGACCCAAAGCCATTTATGCAGGGTGGGTTTTATGAAAGAAGCCAGCTTTGAAATTTTTGTTGGAGTATCCACCGGCCATTTTGATCCCCTCATTGAAGTTTGTGAGCAGCTCTCCTCGCAGTATCGCTTTTTTGGCCAGATAGGGATGGGACAGGTCACTCCGAGTTTTACTTTTGTCCGCACACTTCCCTTAAAAACACTAAGAGAGACGATGGCTCGCGCCGACCTTATCGTCACTCATGCAGGCACGGGCATGCTGTCTCTTTGTTACGAGCTGGGCAAAAAGGTGGTCGTGGTGCCCAAACAAAAGCGATATGGCGAGTCCAATGATGGGCAGGTTGAGTTAGGACGCCGCTGGTGCGAAATCGGGTTAGGCACTTTTTGCCTGGACGTTTCCGATCTTAAGACGGCCATTGAAAAGGCAAAAGCGACTGTTTTTACCCGAGCCGCCTTTCCTCAGGTTGGCAAAGCCGTAAAGGCAATCATAGGCTAAAAGGGCGATCCTTGCCTTTGCCGTCTCACTCTTTTACCGTCGCTGCATGGCACTTAATGATTTAATTTACCGCTTTGTCAGTCCCATCGATAGATGGATGTCCGAAGCGCGAGGAGGAAAGATGCTCACCGTTGGAGATACCGCGCCAGATTTTTCAGTAAAGAGCCATCAAGGGACGGATGTCAGCTTGAAAGGGCTTCGAGGCAAAAACGTTATCCTCTACTTTTATCCGAAAGCCGATACGCCAGGTTGCACCGCCCAAGGTTGTGGCCTACGCGATCGCATTACCAAGTTTGAAGACAAAAATACGGTCGTTCTTGGCGTCTCCTTCGACACCGTGGCGGAGAACAAAGCCTTTGCAGAAAAATATAAATTTCCGTTCCTTCTTCTTTGCGACACCGAAAAAAAAATGGGTCTTGCCTACGGGGCTATCAAAACGGGTGAGGATAAGTATCCCAGCCGTATTGGCTATGTGATTGATCCTTCCGGGAAAATCAAGGGCGCTTACCCAAAAGTGGATGCCAATGCGTTTCCTGATCAGATGCTCGCGGCACTTTAAGGGGGACCTATTTTTCCACTTCGTGATGAGAATCCCCGCCAGGGGTTTCCTGCCATCGTTGTTGCCCTCATTATCGCTAATCTCCTGGTATTTATTCATGAGATTAAGTTGGGGCGTGGTCCAGTTCTAGAGGCTTTCATTGCCACCTTTGGCATGATCCCGTTGGAGCTGTCACAAGGGATGAGTCTTCCGGTGGGCAATGAGGTTCCGGCCGTTCTGACGATATTTACCTCTATGTTTCTCCACGGGAGCATTGCTCATATCGCGGGGAACTTATGGTTCCTTTGGCTCTTTGGCGACAACGTCGAAGACGTCTACGGACATTTTGGGTTTTTATTCTTTTATTTTTTCGTTGGCCTCTGCGCTGCACTCGTTCATTCCGCAATCGTTCCTCACTCAGCGGTCCCCACTATTGGAGCCTCAGGCGCAATTTCCGGAATTCTTGGCGCCTATATTGCCCTTTTTCCTCGGATTCGCATTCGTACGCTTATCTTTATTGTGATCTTCTTTCAGGTGATCTCAGTCCCGGCCGTGGTATTTCTTGGACTTTGGTTTCTTGGCCAGCTCCTAGCGGTAAGTAGTAACGGGGGCCTGGGAACAGGAATCGCCTTCGGCGCCCACATCGGTGGATTTGCCGCCGGCCTCATTATCACCCTGATAGTCTGTAAAAAGCCCATTCAGCCGCCCCGGCTCCGCTATGACACTCAAAGGGTACGCCGTTGGTAGGGTAACGTTAGGGTCGTTTCTTAGCGGGGGGGATCCTGAGCCGAATAAATGCTATGCATTTTTTGGAGCAGCTCATATTCTGACGACAAATAACTGTCTAACCGTTCGATCTGAGAGGCCGACTCATTCACTTGTTCTTCACATTGAATTGTTAAAATCACGTCTTTTTCGAACTGGGGTTTTTTTCCTTGGGCCCTAATCTCTTTTTCAGCCGCTGCGCGAAGGTGCTCGTGGGCTTGTCGGAGGAGTTCAGCACGAAAGAGATGGGTGGTCATGTGAAGGAAGGACGCTGTGGGTTCTCCATTGTTTTCTCGAACCGCCCTAAGTGAGTCCTCGCTTCCGGTGACAGGTGTCGAGATAGCCCGAGAGTTGTAAGTGGCTCGTTCCAGGGCGTAAAGAGTATTCAGCTTTTCTATTTCCTTTGCTTTCTCAATCTGTTTTGCCCCTTCATTACTTAATGCGGGGAGGTGAACCATTTCGGACAAATTAGAAATAATGACTTCGGTACCGCCCTTTTTTAAGTCATTTAAGGCGGTGTTAAGACGAGATGGTTCAAAGGGGAAGGCGAGAAGTTCAACAGGGGTTAGCCCAAAGAG
>JAYVQZ010000430.1:0-4534 GCA_043776735.1 Deltaproteobacteria bacterium
CCATGACGGTTGGAAAAAATTCTTACGCCGTTTCTTGCGTGCGAGTCACGAGAGTCAATGTTCTAAATCCGTCTCAGGAGTTCTTTTATGAATACCGCATCTCCACGCTGGAAGGGAGTTGCGCGGCCGCCGAGGAAATGCGGCCGGTTGAATTACTTTTTACGATGGATGATTTCGTAGTAAATCGCTTTAAATCCGGCTCGGCGCGCTATTACGGACAGACCTCCGACGTTTTACTTTACCCTACAATTCTTCGTTTGCCGGAACGGCCTACCGCTATGCCGAGTGAGGCAGGTTACCTTCTGTCGGGCAAAGTCTTAACCGTTCCGCCCGCTGCAGACCTTCGCATGGAGTTTCTGCTTCGTCCAAAATGCCAACTCTCTTGCCGTACTACCATTGTGGAGTTTGAAGACGTGGCATCGTGCAAACCCAAAAAGCAATTGCCAGTAGATTGGGATAGAGACTCATTTGTCTCGATGTCCACTCTGCTCGACCAAAAGGGGAATTGGGGAATTTTAGTTCCGAAGACGGGAGGAGCTATTTGTTTGCGTACTTCCGGTGGTGGATGGCAGAGCGGTCTTAATAACGCCATATTGCCAAATTAATTGGGGGGATTTGTAATGGGTGCCGTTGTTAAATTTAAATTTCTGTTAACCGCTTTCTTTCTTACCGTCTTTTCGGTATCCGGCTGGGCTATCGAAATTTTTTCGTATGAAATCTCGGGGTTCCCTAGAGGCGAAATAAGTTGTCTAAGCGAGGCGCAAAATGTTGCCGACTCGCTTTCTAAATCGAACGGTGTTGAAGTGTACAAAGCCGTCTGCGTCAAAGAGGCCTCTCGCACTTACGATTTCAGAATTGATTATCTCGCGGAGCGCCCGCTTAACCTTGTCTCCACGAGTGGTCCCCAGGGCTACCAGGGGATGTATGAAAAACGCGAGCAATGTGAGGCAGACCGTTCGAGACAGGCCCAGCTGTTTCAAGAACGCACCGGGATCAAGCCGATCGTGGCATACTGTCGTCCCTACTCCTCACTGTCGGGCAGCGGGCCATACGATATCAAGGTAGATGGCTTTGGCTCGCCCAAGGAACGGCCGTTCATTTTTAACATGACGATTTTTGATAAGCCTTATGCCCCTACCGGGGAAAATCCGTATTTCGATTTTATGAAAAATCTAGCGCAGGAAGACGTTTCTCCGGCTCTCCTATGGCTCAGTACGTCTAATTCAGAGTTGGGAGTTCTTTACTACGCCAAGAAAGAGGCTCGATGGGTTCGGGCGAGCGCGCAGTTCTATTTTCATAATCCTAACGACTGTTCTTCGGAACTTGCGCTGATGCGGACGGCCCTTAGAAGTCAAAAAGCTATCTTGCTCTATAGCGCGTGCGGTTGGGACCCGTTGCTATTCCGGGCTAGCATTAACTTGATTACGAAGCCTCAGTCCACCTGGTACCGACGGCATTATACGCCGGACAAATACCCCAACATGGCGGCTTGTTCGGCCGATCGGGATAGTGTCGTAGATTATTATAAAAATAAGCTCGGTAAGCCCGTGTTTGCTGGAGTCTGCGAACAAGGGGCAGGCCGTTATAATTCGCCATACCGTTTGCGGCTACTTTATGCATGTGTATCCCCTAGTGCGATTGAATGCCTTGATCTCGATCCACCAGAATTTCCTTGGGTGAAAGTATGAAAATGACAGCGATTGCCAAAATGAAATTCTTCTTCCTGGTGTTGGGCATCTTCATATTTCTACCCCAGGCCGGTCAGGCGGGAATCACGGACCAGTGGTACCCCGTACCTGCAGCGAACAATCGCTTTTTGAAAGACCATTACAAATACGCACAGCTTCTTTGGGCTTTCGATTATGGCCATGCTTTGATCTACGAACAGATGTGGCGAAATGCCCAGTCGGGCGATTTTGATTTCTCTTTGGTGGACGGCCCGGCGGCTGAGCCGGCAAAAGCTATCTTCACACAAGTGATGGAGATTTTAGCTAACCCTCCTAAGCAACAACCGGCGGAAGAAGCGTTATCTCCGAATTTCACGATGGAGTTCTCCTGGTTAATGGACCTGTTTTCATGGACCCATAAACTGCACTGGGTAGTTTATGACGTTTTGGCCACGGAGCCGCTTGACCGAGCAAAGATTATTTTGCGGCAACAACTTGAAGAAGCGTATCGTCGCTATCCCCTTTTGGCTCTGACCACAAAGTGCAAATCGATGATGGCATTCATGGAGCAGCAGCCTTACTCCATGCGTTTTCGTCGAAACGCTCCGAACTCAAACGGCCTGATTTGGGCCTATCACTACTACCAATTGGCCCTTTACGAAGGGCTACTGCTTCCTCCCGGAGTAAAACGAGAGGCTAAATTGAAAGAGGTTTACAATAAGTTCCAACGAATGGCGGAAGATCCGGCTTCAAATGTTCCGCAAATGCCAATGGCGCGAACGGTTGCTCCCGCATTCTTCAGAGAGTTCCCCGAACTTTCGGCTATTTTCGACAACCTTCATGAACTTCACGACGTGGTGGGGGATTTACTCGCCATTTCCGAACCTTTGAAGCTTGATCCCAAGGATGCCACGGTGAGAGTTGCCGTCCCGGATAGCATCAAAATAAAAATTCCGGGAGATCCTAAGGGCTACGTAATGGTGAACTACGATCTTCCAGCGGTGAAGCGAAAGCAGATGGATTGGATGGTCGGCATTGCGTTAGACGAGAAGAATTTTCTCATCGATTGTAAAAAGAATGGGCACGACGATTAGCGTGACGCTAAACGCCATGAAGTTGCGCGCGTTCCGCCTTATCTATTCAGGAACGTTGCTGAGGGGGTTTTAATGAAGAAGCGATTAATTTGTATTATGGGTGTTTTGATAATTTCTTCTGGTTGGGCCACTACGGCGGCCCCTCCGGCACCGGTTTACACCGGTACCCTTTACCACCAGAAACTTAAAAAATTCCAGTTGGCCCGGCTTCAGCTGCTTAGCGCCGTAAGACCCCCTAAGACCGGCACCACTCCGACGACAGAGTATTCGGCCATTCTTTCTCTACACTGGGGAAGTTTCGCTGATCCAGAATATATCGCTTTGTATTACGAATCGGTCCGTTACAACCCACAAACTAAGGAATTTCTCCTTATCCCGATTCCTATCGCAGGATCGGAAGGCGTGGGAAAATTGCCGACGGTGAGACTGAAGTTCTCTGACTCGCAAACCGTGGAAGGCGAATTCATTAGCCCCACTGCCGGCAGCGTGGGGTCTCTTAAGTTGAAAATGGGCTGGGATCTCTTGCCTTCGGAGGTAGGCGCGCAATTTATGTCTCCGCTTGCTGGAGTTTACGAGGGAAGCTGTCCAGATGTGAAATTTGGTAAGAGTCGTTTGACCTCGCTCCAACTTGTTCCCACGCGACTTTCTTTTAAAGGGCTGTCAGGTTCAGAGGCGGCGACCAACACAATTAACTACGTCGGAAATGCGACCTGCGACTTTTCATTTGACGGTATTGGTGGTTTTGGCGGCGGTACTGACCGTCTGTTGTGCGGCAGCTTTCACCCTGGTGTTTACGATTTTTACCGAAATGAAATTAGACTCCGCGATCAAAAAAATATTATTTGGAAGTGCCAACGCGGCTCTGAAAATGAACTTACATGTGAAAGCGATTGGGTTCGCAATTGCAAGTTGACCAGGAAAACCAATGCCGTCATCGAAGAAAAGACGCCCCAGCCCTTTGCATTGCCTTCACCGGCGGAAACGGTCGAGGCAGGGCCACCAATGGTGCCGTCCGCTTGCGGGGCCTGGGACGGAAATTACGTAGGAATTCTAAATCACTCGACCTCGAACCGGGCGCAATATGTCCGCCTTTCGCTCACAACTCTGCTATTAGCGGGTCCGTTGCCGCCCGTGAAATGCTCCCTACAAGGAACCGCGGAGCTCGTATTCGGGGAGGATCAGAACGGGCGAGAAAGAATCAATTTTGTGTTGCCGGCGGTTGAATACCTTCCCGATAGAACCGAGCAGATTCTTTTTGGTGAACAAGACACCGACCTCATCCTTCAAATGTCTCACACGGGTGGCGGAATCATCGAAGGAAATTGGTTTTCAAAACTTCGGGGAATGGTGGGAAGTTTCAGCGTTTCTTCAATCGGTAAAGCGCCTTCCTTAGGCCGTCCGCCGGTTTCTGGCTTGAGTGCAAAATACCGACGGGACAACGATCCGGGTTGGACTCTTGAACTAGAGGCAATCCCCGGTGCCTCCGATGCCAAATCGATGAATCCCTATCGGCAACTACAGATTTCTGGCCTCGAATGGTTTACCCCTGGTCCGATTACGGTAGGCGCTGTGGCCTACGATTATTTTACAAACTCGTTCGTCTATGAAACCAGGGGCAGGTATCTCGCGGGGCAAGTCTCCTCCCAAGGTTTAAGGCTTGAAGCTGTGGGAAAGACTATGATGGGGATACCTACTGCCGGTGACATCTACGTGTGGCAGCGACAGTAGACACTTAAATCTGAGAGGCCTGGCGGGGGAATAGCACTCGAACGA
>JAYVQZ010000431.1:0-17743 GCA_043776735.1 Deltaproteobacteria bacterium
GCCTTTCGGCCGCCCACGAGTCCCAGTACGGGGACAGAAATAAAGAATGCTATTAATGCGAGAGTTTTCATACCGGCATCAATAAAAACATTTGCAACCGTCGGTGCTCAATTGCGGGTTATGCATCGGCATTTCCACCTGACGGCAGACTCCGGTTCCTTGCGCCCAGGAAACACACTGACCCCAACTTCGCACGGGAAAAGGAGGGAACAGGACTCGAGTTCCCGCTGCGTAACAACGTGCCGGCGCACTAGCGTCGTTTTCCGCAAACAATTCGTACGTCTTATCGCCTGGCTTTACTTTATCGAGCTTTCCCGTGAAGGGTTCCGATTTTTCCCGGTGGGGTTTATTGGCAATTTCAACTTTGCCCAACTGCTCCTGGGCGTAGAGGAGAAGGTACTTCTTTCCATCTGATTCGTACTCTTCAACTTGCAGTTTTTTCTTGCTAGTAAGGACAGTCTCTTTGGTCGCCGCAAAACGTTGGTAGTTGCGTAGAAAAACATCGCCTAGATCTTGGATTGCGGCAAAATCGTCTTCGTCTTCAAAATCTTCTGCGGCAAAGACACCAAGCGACTCCCATTTTGCCTCTTCCTTCTGTTGGGTCGGCTTTCCTTTTGGGGCGGCTCCCTTTTTTGCAGCGCCAGCTTGAATGCCGGTGAAAAGGATAACAACAGCAATGACAGCCAATCCCAAATTCGTGAACGTTCTCATCGTACTCTCCTATTAAAAAAGCCGCCCCCTTGGCGGTCGCGTTTTGACGATAAGTACTTGCCCGTAACGCGCCGAACCATGAAGATCGGACGAATCGGCCTTAATTCCTTGGCAGGTTTGCCAAATCTTCGATTGAGATCTGCCAACGGATTGGGGTATACCAAATGACACCGTGAGTCATGCAGCTGAAATCCTATCGTTTTCCGATTATCGGTCGTATCTAAATGCTCATTTTCAAAAGACAAAACGACGTAATAGCCATTGGTCCTACGGGGCCTGGGCCAAGCAATTGAAACTGGCCTCTACCTCCTCATTGACGAAGGTACTCCATGGCCAACGCGATCCGGGGCCGGAAATTACCAGCAAGCTCGTGAAATTTTTTGATTTTAACCGCCAGCAGTCCGTTTATTTTCAGGACCTCATACAGTTGGCCAAACTCAAGGGCGATCCCCGCCTATCTGTGCTCCTCATGGAGAAAATGGAGCGAGAGCATCCCGGCGGTGCCATCCGAATTCTTACCGATGACGAATTCAAGCTGATCTCGGAATGGTACCCCTATGCAATTCGCCAGCTCATCAAGCGCAAGCGCTTTGTGAACAGCCCGAATTGGATCGTACAGCAATTTCGTTTCCACCTAAGTCCCACAGAAGCCTTAAACGCACTCAACACGCTTTTGCGATTGGGCCTTGTGGAAAGAGATGCCAAAGGCCGACTTCACCCGATTGCCAGACGCATAGACACCAGCAATGACATTGCTAGCGAAGCTCTAAAACGCCACCACGAGGCGACTCTCACTCAGACCCTTGGGGCAATCCGAAGCATTTCGCCATCCGAGAGAGAGATCACCAACACCACCTTCGTGATGAAGTCGGAGAACTTGCTTCGTGCAAAAGAATACCTTCGGACCATGAGGGACGAATTTACAAAGAGATTTGAGGACGAAAACGGCGATGCTGTTTTTCGAGTCCAGCTTCAGCTAATTCCTCTAACGAAATTTAATTCTCCAAAGGAAAAAACCAATGCTTAAATCAATCCTGCTTGCCCTATCGCTTCTCACACCGCCTACCTACTCTGGTGATGGCGTAGGAAAGGCACTTCCTCCCCCCCGCACTCGCGCCGGCGATAGCGCAGGAAACGGAGGCCATGGCTATGAAGGACATCTACAACGAATTGCGCAGTTTCGAGTGTTAGGAGCGCTTTCTGACGCCAAGAATAAACAAGTACTGACACCCGAAGAAATTGAAGTGGTAACTAACTCTATTAAAGCGGGTCTGCCTATTGTCATGGTGATACCCGAGAAATTGGAGCCCGGGCAATTTTTAGATCTCGGCGGTGAGGAAGCGAAAGTTGAAAGCGACGCCAAGGGAAGAGTTCACCTTTTGGAGCGAGGCAAAAAAGTAGGAAGTCGACTAGTCCAGGTCAAGCAAACCCGCAAAATTAACATCCAGTGGGATCTAACCGCCTTGAAAGCTGCAACCAAAGACGGAAAAGAGGTCCCAGACGATTTGGTTCGCGATGTGGCCAGCATGGCGATTAATTATTCCTATGCCGCTGGAAATTTGGACCGAGGCGAAGATGCTGGAGAAATCTCGAAGAAACTTTTTATACCCAAAGCCGATCCGAGCCAGTTACTTCCTTCGTCGGCCCACCGCTACGACACGGTGCGTCGTCTCAACGAATTAGCCGCTCGCGGTGAGCGGTTAATCAAAAAGCTTCAGGACGCTCGAACCCAATCAGTGAGAGGCCAAGAGCTTGTAGAGGACCAAACACGGCAAGTCGCCCGATTAAGACGAACAGCTAATTACCAGTTTAAGCCTATGGATGAATCGTGGGCCAACAATTTGGATCTGGCTGAACGAAACCTGATGCTTATCGAAGCTGAAGCTGCTGAACTTAGTGTCAAGTGAACCCTAGAATATTTTCCCTCTTGGCCTTGCTTCTTCTTACCGGCTTTGCCATCGCTGCGGAGGAAAAGGAGTTCCTAGAACGCATTCAAATCATTGCTAAAGGGCAGGTGGCCGCCGCGTTTTCTCACAAAAAAAACGCGGGGATTCTTACCACCGAAGAGATAGCGGCCATCGTTAAGCTAATTCGTGCTGGGCTTCCCTTTACCGTGGTTCGTCCAGAAACCCTAGAGGAGGGACGCTACTTTGATCTAAAAAATCAAGAGGCGTTGACCAAGGCGCTTAGTCCGGAACTGGTGGTTCTCTTGGACTACGAGGGAAATCTTGTCGACGCGCGCGTGGTTCGCGACAAACTGAAACGTCGTTTTATCATTCAATGGGATGAAAAATCGTTGGCGGCCGTACTAGAAAAGGGAAAAGTGGTTCCCGATCGGTTAGTGCAGGACGTTGCCCATGAGGCAATCCGCTACGCTTATCATATCGGTGAAATTCAAAGAAATGACGACGCTCGCTTTTTCACCAAAAAAATGTACTACCCGCCCCCCGACGAATCAGACGTGTTGCCATCGGCAAATTATCGATTCGACGGCCCGCGTAGGTTAAAAGTGTGCGCCGCTAGTTATAGGGAGCTTATTGGTTGGCTCGAGACAGATTTGAAATTTCACAGTGAATCGACGCCAGCCCTGAGAGGCCTAAAGGAAAGCTTAGAAACTGGTCTGCGCGGCGTCCAAATGAACCAGAAATTGGATGAGACGCTAGCTAACCACCTCGACATGGTCGAGCGTTCGATCCTTCAACAAAGGGAATGTTTTCTTGAACAGATCAACCACGGCCACATTCCAATCGAGCGGCCAGAGAATCTGCAACGTTTAGACTTTCAGGCGCGCGCCCAGCTGTTGATGGAGTACTGCTATCGTATCGACGATATGATCATGTGGCATCATGGCCTTCGAGAGCGTCAAGACGGACAGGACTACCTGGACAAATACCAGCGCCTTGGAACCGATTGGTTTCTCAAATTTAATCGCGCCCAATGGAAAATGAAGGATGCCGAACTTGCGGATCTCTTTGATAAGTACGAGCGAATGCTAGGCAGTTATTTAGTCAAGTGGCGCAAAGAGTTTCCCATCAGACAGTAAACCATTGTGATTAAGGCTTTGAACCTTCGGTGAGTAATTTAAAATCCGGGAACCTTTGAGTCACAAAGTCCTTTAGTTTGCCTTTCACTTCTTCTTCAATCTGCCTAGCGCGCTCTTTAGTCACCCCATATTTGTCGCCGATCTCTTGCAGGGTGAGCGGCTTCTCTGACGTGAGCCGCTGTTCGAAAATAAGCTTTTCACGCCCTTTAAGGGTGGCCCCAAAATCGACAACAATCTTTCCAAAAATTTGCCTTTGCTCATTGTCCCCAAGGACGTCGTCTATCGCGGTTCCCGGGTCGGCCAAATTTGAAATTTGCTCGCCTTTATCATCGTCTCCCATAGGCGCATTGAGAGAGTAATCGGGACCCGACATCCGCTGCGTCATCTCTTCGACATCTTTTTCGCGAACGTCTAAATTGGCCGCCAACAGTTTTACATTTTGATTGGGAACTAGTCCTTGCTGTTCCAGCTTTTTTTGCTCTCCGCGCAGGCGGTAAAAGAGCCTTTTTTGTGCCTGCGTCGTGCCAATCTTAACCAACGAATGATTTCTTAAAATAGCGTCTTGAATGTAACTGCGAATCCACCACACCGCATAAGTGGTCAGACGCACTTCCTTAAAAGGATCAAAATCTCGCACCGCCTTAACCAGACCGATGTTTCCTTCTTGGACGAGGTCTAAGAGTTTCACCCGGTAGTGGACGTATTCGAAGGCGATCTTTACGACAAATCGGAGGTTGCTAGTCACTAACTTCTGAAGGATCTCCCGATCCCCCGTTTTTTTAAAGCGAACGGCTAGGTCGTGTTCCTCTTCCCGAGTTAGGAGAGGGTAGCGGTTAATCTCTTTAAGGTACTGCTGGAGCAGAGGATCTGTGGTGGTAGGCGAAATGGAACTGCCGCCCCCGGACCGCAGACCTATCTTTTTCCGCCCAAAGGAGCTGGGCGACTTCACACTTTTTTCGTCTTCTGACACAAAGGCCTTGTACCAGCCCCCAAGAAACACAGCAATGAAATGGGGTGAGGCGATGAAAAGGCTTGTCGTTGCGCTATCATCAGGTAGCCTCACAGCCTTCGACCATGGATAGACTTTTTGTTTACCTCACCGACCTTTCTGGCTCAGTCGCCTACGCCATTATTTTTGGCATTTTAGTAGCGTGCGGCTTGGGCTTACCTTTGCCCGAAGACATTCCTTTAGTGGCGGCAGGTTATCTCGTCTGGGATGGCACGTTATCGGTTTGGGGAACCCTATTGGTCACTCTGACTGGCGTTCTTATTGGCGATACCATCCTCTTTTGGCTAGGGCGCAAATTTGGAATGAAATTATTAGATCCTCGCCGAAAGAAGCCCTTTTTCCCTCCCGATCGGGTGCACCGGGTTAAGGCCTATTTTAGAAAGTACGGCGAAAAGATCGTCTTTTTTGCCCGATTTGTAGCAGGCTTTCGAGCTGTGGCCTTTTTCATGGCAGGAGCCATGAAGATGCCTTATCAACATTTTATTCTCTTTGATGGCTTAGCGGCTCTAGTCAGCGTGCCTATTTGGATTGGTCTTGGGTATGGACTCGGCCATTACTTTGGGGACGAAATCAGCCAGATTTTAGCAAACCTTCGCAACTTCAAGACGGGCTTTAGCATTTTAGTTGGGGTTGCGCTGCTGATCTTTGCCGTCAAGATGTTCCGCCGCTACCAACAGGCAAAAAAGGCAGCGGCCAAAGCTGCGGCCCACTCAATTGTCCCTTAAGACCGTGGAGCTACTTCCAATCGTTTTTATCAATACGGCCGCGGTTCTTTCGCCGCCGGTACATCGCCTTAGCTTCAGTGACTAAGTAAGGGCTAAAGAATGTCAGGTAGGGCAAAAGTACAATCAGCAGAAACCCTTTGGTGAGCAGATCACCGAATAAAAATTGAACGAGCAGCATTCCTCCGGCAAAAAAGGCGAGCCACTTCGCTTTTACGGGAATGATAAAAAACAGGTACAGCTCCAGATGAGGGAACAGAGTTCCAAAGGCCAAACTGATGTTTTCGATGACGTGGTACCAGATCGAAAGCGGTCGCCCGGCAACGAATGAGGCACCGATGGCTGCCCAATACGCCAAACCTGTGTAAATCGTCAGTGGGCCGGCTCCCCAATGAGACTCCAGCGCATTCATTACAAAATAGATGTAGAGAACGTAAAAAAGAAACCACAGCGGGTTTTGAATCCCGTCTCCGGTGGGAAAGGCCACCAACCGCCACCACTCGCCGTGAAGCACCATGTAGGGGTCGAAAATAAAACGTTCCAGCGGCGCCCCAAGAAAATTTTGGCCGAAGAAACCCAGTACCGTCAGCCCACAGACGAACATTCCCAGGTTAGGCATCCCTAAGAAATCTAGTTTTCTAACAACAGTACGTAGCCACTGGGGAAATCGAGCGTCCATGGTGTCCTCTACTTAGTGGTGCCTTGGCATTTTTTTATAAAATCTTGATGCAAGTTCAAAAAGTCGGTCAGTTCCGGGTGAAAAGTGGAAATTCGGCATAGCCCTTCTTCGACTAAGACCGCCTCCCCCTTCCATTTTCCCAGCACGGAAACTCCCTTTCCGATGCTTATCAGGCGGGGGGCGCGGATAAAAACCGCCTCTACTACTTCCCCATTTGCCAATTCGATAGCATCGATAAAGCTATCAGACTGACGCCCAAAGGCATTGCGCTCGATAGTAACATCAATGGCTGCTAGCGAATCCTGTTTGGGATGGGTCACTTGTTTTGCCAGTAAAATGGCACCGGCACAAATTCCCCAGGTAGGCTTTTTTGTAACAAAGGCTTTTAGCTCAGCCCAAAGATCGCTCTGTTTCGCCAGATGAATCATCGAGGTGCTCTCACCGCCGGGCAGGATCAATGCCTCAACCGTCTTTAGCTCACCGGAGGTTCGTACCTCCTGAACTTCAATGTCGAGCACACGCAACTTTTCTAAATGAGGAACCACTGCCCCTTGAAGGGCTAAGACCCCTATTCGCAAGACTACCAGCCTCGTTCTTGAAGTCTCTCTTCAGGCTTCAACAGATTGATATCAAGGCCGCGCATGGGGACGCCGAGATCACGCGATATCTCGGCAAGCCTCTTGGCATCTTTATAATGGGTAACGGCTTGTACTACGGCATGGGCCAGCTTCTCAGGATTACTGGACTTAAAAATGCCAGATCCCACAAATACTGATTCCGCTCCGAGCCACATACACAACGCAGCATCCGCCGGAGAAGCCACTCCGCCAGCAGCGAAGTTAGGCACAGGAAGTTTTCCTTCATTAGCAACCCACGTAACGATCGACAAAGGGGCGCCAAGTTCTTTGGCTTCATTGACGAGTTCTTCCGAACCTAGAGTCGTCAAACGCCGCATTTGCGAACGGATGGTACGAAGGTGCTTTACGGCTTCTACGATATTTCCTGAACCGGCTTCGCCCTTGGTTCGAATCATGGCAGCGCCTTCGCTGATACGGCGCAGGGCTTCCCCCAAGTTGCGGGCACCGCAGACAAAGGGAACCTTAAATTTAAACTTTTCGATATGGTACGTATTGTCGGCAGGAGTAAGCACTTCACTCTCATCCACATAATCCACGCCAAGCGCTTCAAGAACCATGGCTTCCACAAAGTGACCGATGCGGGCCTTGGCCATTACGGGAATGGTGACGGTGTCCATGATGTCTTGGATGATCTTAAGATCCGCCATCCGGGCAACTCCCCCCTCTTTTCGGATGTCCGAAGGCACACGCTCTAGGGCCATGACGGCGACCGCTCCCGCCTTTTCGGCGATCTTGGCCTGTTCGACGTTAACCACGTCCATAATGACGCCGCCTTTTAGCATTTCGGCGAGACCAGTTTTGAGCTTCATTTCTGACACGGAAAACTCCTTAAAAGGGATGAGGGAGGCTGCCGTTTTAACGTACCTTTGACCTTTCCACAACACCCCTGCTGCCGGCCAATGTTATGTTAGTAATTTCAGTGGTTTACGGTGGATAGCCCCGACCCCATCCCCTACACGGCCAAGTGGTCGTGTCGTCCTTGCCATGAACTCCCATTTCCCCTAAAGTTGGCGGCACTCGTGAACACCTCGCTTACCTCAACTAATGCTCTGGGAATCAAGTCATTATTGGGTACGGAAAATTTATCAGTTACGCAGATACGAACCGTACTCGACTGCGCTTTTTATTTTAAGGCGCTGTCGGATCTAAAAAAGCCGCTGCCTAGGTCCTTAGCGGACAAAATGGTCAGTCTTCTTTTTTTCGAACCCAGCACACGAACCCGAGGCTCTTTTGAGCTGGCAGCAAAAAAGTTGGGGGCGAATACCATTGTCATGACCCAGGACGGCTCCTCCACAAAAAAGGGAGAAACCCTTTTTGATACGGCAAAAACGGTGGAAGCAATGGAGCCCCATGTGCTCGTGCTGCGCCATGCCTCTGCCGGATCTCCGCATAATTTGGATCGGATCTTGAGTACCCCAGTGGTGAATGCGGGGGATGGTTTTCACGAACATCCTACTCAAGCGCTCCTCGATCTGATGACCATCGAACAGTTTCGAGGAAAGATCTCAGGCCTTAGAGTGCTGATAGTGGGAGACATTGCTCACAGCCGCGTGGCCCGATCAAATATTTATGCCCTAAAAACGATGGGAGCGACGGTTTCCGTCTGCGGCCCACGCACGTTATTACCCCCTAAAGTAGAACAGCTCGGAGTCAACGTTTTCGATCGACTCGAGAAAGCTATTGAAGGGCAAGATGTGGTGATGTTACTCCGCATCCAGACTGAGAGATTGCAGGCGGGACAGATTCCCTCTCAAGGCGAATACACGCACTTTTACGGAATGTCTGGCGAGCTTTTAAAAAAATTTGGAAAGGCCGATGTGCTTATCATGCACCCCGGACCGATCAACCGCGGAGTGGAACTCACTTCGGAAGTAGCCGACGGCCCTCACTCGGTTATTTTGAATCAAGTGGCCAATGGAGTTTTATTACGTATGGCAGTGTTGCACCTTCTCGCTGGAGGAGAAGCCCTTAAGAGCGCGGCGAAAAGCGCCTCGAGGGAGAACAAATGAGCCACCGACTGTTAGTAAAGGGTGGACGGCTTTTTGATCCCAGCCGCCATCTCGATGAGACGGGCGATCTTCTTATTGAAAACGGAAAGATTGAGGCTGTCGGAAGCCGAATGGGAAATGTTTCCGATGCCACCGTAATTGACGCCGAAGGAGCACTAGTCACGCCAGGTTGGATCGACGTGCACACCCACTTGCGTGAGCCTGGCGGCGCCCATAAAGAAACCATCCGTACCGGTACCCAATCGGCCGCGGCAGGTGGCTTTACCACTTTGGCTTGCATGGCCAATACGAATCCGGTGAACGACAACAGTTACGTCACAAGTTTTCTCAAACAAAAGATTGCGACTGACGCCATCGTAAACGTACATATGGTCGGCGCCATCACCAAGGGGTTGCTTGGAGAGCAGTTGGCCGAGATCGGTTCAATGGCCGAGGCGGGAATCATCGCCCTTTCGGACGACGGTAAAACCGTGATGAACGCCTACATCATGCGAAAAGCCCTCGACTACTCGCGAATGTTTAATCTGCCCGTCATCATTCATGCTGAAGATTCCTGCTTAAAGGGAAAAGGAGTGATGAACGAGGGATTTAATTCTGCCCGGTTTGGCCTACGTGGAATTCCCAAGGCTTCCGAAGAAATTATTGTCGCCAGAGATATCCTTTTAGCTGAACTCACAGGCGCTCGAATTCATGTCGCCCATGTAAGTACCAAAGGCAGTGTAGATTTAATCCGCGCCGCAAAGCGTCGTGGTGTCCTGGTTACCGGCGAAGCCACCCCACATCACCTCACTTTGACGGACGATGCGGTGGGAAATTATGATACCTCCACCAAAGTGGCGCCCCCATTAAGGGAATTGGAAGACGTGGCGGCGCTCCGTGAGGGGTTGAGGGACGGCACGATCGATGTTTTAGCCAGCGATCACGCTCCCCATTCCGTGGCGGAGAAAGAGGTCGAATACGATGTCGCTGAATTTGGTATGGTCGGCTTTGAAACGGCCTTTCCCCTCTATCTAAAACTGGTAAATGAAGGGCAACTTTCCCTGGAGACTATGATTTCAGCGATGACTTACAAACCGGCGAAGCTTTTAGGGCTGGCGCGGGGAACCTTTCAAAAGGGCTCTGTCGCGGATGTTACTGTCTGCGATCTTGGGCTGTCGTTCACAGTAGATAAGACCAAACTACATTCTAAAAGTCAGAACACTCCCTTTCATGGCTGGGACCTTAAAGGACGAGTGCGCCACACTATTGTTAGCGGAAATCCTGTGTTCCCTTTTGCCCCCAACGAGTTTAAAGGGGGGCGAAAGTGATCGGATGGAATGCCGCCCTCTTCCTAGAAAACGGACACCTTTTTATCGGAAAAGGCTTTGGCGCTAAAACCACGCGTGGGGGCGAGGCGATCTTTAATACGGGCCTTTCCGGCTATCAGGAAGTATTTACCGATCCTTCCTACCGTCGCCAGATTTTGGTAATGACCCTTCCTCACCTCGGAAATACCGGGATGAATTCCATCGACATGGAATCCGGTGGTCTCTATTTGGAAGGCGTGGTTGCCAGGAGCTACACGGCAAAACCCTCGTCTTGGCGCTCTGAAATATCTCTTGATGCGTACCTTGAAAAAGGAAACGTTCCAGGGATCAGCGAAGTGGATACTCGGGCGATTACTCAGATACTACGAGACGAAGGCGCCCAGAGAGCCGTTCTATTCCCCACCGATGAAACCAATCCCGCGGTAATCGAAAAAGCCGGACGGTCAAAACTACTTGAAGTGCCCGCCATGGAAGGGCTTGAGTTGGTCAGCGAAGTGAGCTGCAAAAACCCCTATTGGTGGGATGAAAAAAACAGCGGAAAGAATGGCACGGTAGTCGCTTATGACTTTGGCGTGAAGAACAACATCCTTCGTCTTTTTGCGAATCAAGGTTTTAAAGTTCGCGTCGTTCCTTACCATTTTTCTGCGGCTGAAGTGCGAAAAGAAAAACCTCGGGCAATTATTCTTTCCAACGGCCCGGGAGATCCGGGCGAAGTAAAAGATACAGTCCAGGAGATCCAAAGTTTAGTCGGAGAAATTCCGATGTTTGCCGTATGCATGGGCCACCAGCTTCTGGCCCGCGCTCTGGGAGCAAGTACCTACAAATTGAAATTTGGGCATCACGGTTGCAATCATCCCGTCCAAGATTTGCGAACCAAAAAGGTGCTTATCACCTCACAGAACCATGGTTTTTCAGTCAAAGGCGAAGAGTTAAAAGGCGATGGCTTGGCAGTCACCCACGTAAGTCTCAATGACCAAACCGTAGAAGGATTCGCCTCCGAACGAATGAAATTAGCCAGTGTTCAATTCCATCCTGAAGCAGCCCCTGGCCCCCGCGAGGCCAGTCATCTATTTTTAGATTTCATCCGAGGTCACATGCAATGAGTGCAACCGTAGTCGAACACAAAGCAACGACGGCACCTGGACTTCTCCATCCCGA
The DNA here is from genome assembly GCA_043776735.1 of Deltaproteobacteria bacterium. Classification (GTDB taxonomy): domain Bacteria; phylum Bdellovibrionota; class FAC87; order UBA2466; family UBA2466; genus JBGSST01. The sequence goes on from JAYVQZ010000431.1 coordinate 11,277, forward strand.
CTTCGAGTTTTTGGTCCAAAAAATTATTCAAGCTGTGGCCAAAGATAACTTGGAAGACATGCGCCGGGACTTTCACACCCGTCTTCGAATCATGCTTAGTCAGCCAGACGACACCGAGCTCATTGAAGATCTTTGGGATTTTTTCTATGACTGGTGCGTTTTCGAACAAAAGGTGCCCGATAATATTGAGAACCTTTCTGCTGAAGATCAGGCCCTTTGGCAGGCCGTACGCGAAGGCAATCAACGAGGCCTATACACAATCACCAAGGCAAACGACACCGTTCTCAAATTAAAAGAGCTGTACACCGGCAAATCGTTTGTCGTGGGAAAGCAGACTCCAAATGATTATGTGGGCATTGAGCGTGGTGACATCGTCGAGGCACGGCTTCTGACAGCACCTCAGACAGCCAAAAAGAAAGAAGTAAAATTTGCTTTCGTACGACGCCCTTCGTACCACCCCATTGAAGTACATGCCTATATAAAGCAGAAGGTAAAACAGTTCCGAAAATCGCAGGACTTTTCTACCTATCAGTCTTGGCTTTGGTTGTTGGTGGGAATGTACTTAAAGCACCGCATCTACCATCAGATGCCGATTGAAAAGATTTACGACGATAACAGCAGGATTTAGATGCCCAAAAGGACCGATCTTAAAAAAATCATGATCATTGGCTCGGGGCCCATCGTCATTGGGCAGGCCTGCGAGTTTGACTATTCTGGCACCCAGGCCTGTAAGGCACTCCGTGAGGAAGGCTATGAGGTGGTGCTAGTAAACAGCAACCCAGCCACAATCATGACCGATCCTGAGCTGGCCAATCGCACCTACGTCGAGCCACTGCTTCCGGAATATCTTGAAGACATTATAAAGAAAGAACGGCCTCAAGCGCTACTTCCTACAGTGGGCGGACAGACCGCACTGAATCTGGCAAAAGCGCTGGCCGAGCAGGGCATTTTAGAAAAATACGGTGTTGAATTGATCGGCGCTAAAATGCGCGCGATCGAACTTGGGGAAAATCGTGAGCTCTTCAAAGGCGTTCTGGAACGTTGTGGAGTAGAAGCACCACGAAGTGGCTATGCCAAATCGCTTAGCGACGCCAATGAGATTATTGAAACACTCGGGTTTCCTTGCATCCTCAGACCCTCCTTCACCATGGGTGGAGCAGGAGCGGCTATCGTCTTTAACCGCGAAGATTTTCCTGGCGAAGTGACACGCGGCCTAGACGCGAGCCCAGTTCACGAAATTCTGATTGAGGAATCCGTTCTCGGCTGGAAAGAGTTCGAACTCGAAGTGATTCGCGATTGCGCCGACAATGTCATTATCATCTGCTCGATTGAAAATTTAGATCCGATGGGCGTTCATACCGGTGACAGCATCACCGTCGCCCCGCAGCAGACATTGACGGACGTTGAGTACCAAAAAATGCGCGACGCCGCGATTCGAATTATCCGGGAAGTAGGCGTAGAAACCGGCGGATCCAACGTGCAGTTTGCCGTGGATCCTAAAACCGGCCGCCAGGTCGCCATTGAGATGAATCCTCGCGTATCTCGAAGTTCGGCCTTAGCCTCCAAAGCCACCGGATTTCCAATTGCCAAGATCGCCACGAAGTTGGCGGTGGGATACACGCTCGATGAGCTCCCCAACGACATCACAAAAAAAACCTTGTCGTGCTTTGAGCCCAGCATTGATTACATGGTAACCAAGATACCTCGCTTCGCCTTTGACCGATTCCCCAAGTCCGACTCCACATTGGGTCCGGCTATGAAATCTGTTGGCGAAGCCATGGCGATTGGAAGAACCTTTGCGGAGTCACTTCAAAAAGCATTGCGTTCTCTTGAGATAAAAATCTGGGGACTCACACCGCTGTCAGAAAGGCGCCGCTTGCGGGCCGAACCCAAATGGGTTGATGGGATTAGACAGTACGTAAAGCAGCCCAAAGCCGACAGGCTTCTGTGGATGGCTCAGGGATTCAGGGAAGGAATCTCAGCTGAAGAAATGCACGAACTAACTTCGATTGATCCCTGGTTCTTGAATGAAATTGAAGCCATCGTATTGATGGAAAAAGGTATTTCTGCCTGCAAGGGAAAGCTCCAGCAGGTCACGCTACAGCAATGGCAAACCTGGAAAGGCAAAGGTTTTTCTGACGACGGGATTGCGTACTGGCTAGAGGCAACCGAAGACGAAGTCCGCGCCGCGCGAAAAAGCTCCGGAACCAAGCCGGTCTATAAAATTGTCGATACTTGCGCCGCCGAGTTTGTTTCAGACACACCGTACTGCTATTCCACCTATGAATCCAGTCACGACAAGGTGAAGACCACAGGAAAAGAAAAAGTGGTGGTCCTTGGCGGCGGTCCTAACCGGATCGGCCATGGGATTGAATTTGATTACATGTGCGTCCACGCGATTCAAGCCATTCGTGAAGAGGGCTATGAGGCCATTCTTGTTAACTGCAATCCCGAAACGGTTAGTACCGATTACGACACCAGTGATCGCCTCTATTTCGAGCCACTCTTTCTAGAAGATATTCTCAATATACTGGAACACGAGAAACCTAAAGGAGTCGTGGTCCATTTTGGCGGGCAGACGCCATTGAATCTGAGCCGCAAGCTGGTCAACTACAACGTTCCCATCTTGGGTACTTCAGCCGACGCTATTGGTGTCGCCGAAGATCGGGAAAAGTTTAAAGCCCTTTGCGAAGAGTTAAATATCCGTCAGCCCGAAAGTGTCACCGTTGGCAATCGAGATTTGGCGCTCGCCGCCGCAGAAAAGCTAGGATTTCCGCTTCTAGTTCGTCCTTCGTTCGTGTTGGGCGGGGTCGGAATGGAGATCCATTATCACGCCAGAGATTTCCAGCGATGGCTGATGAGACGAGTTGAGATCTCTCCAGAATCTCCGTTGCTCATCGATCGTTTTCTCAAAAACGCCATTGAAGTCGATGTGGATGCCGTTTGTGATGGCGAAGAAGTAGCCATCATAGGGATGATGGAACAGATTCAAGAGGCTGGTGTGCATTCTGGCGACTCCTCCTGCTCGATGCCTCCGATGACATTGAACGAGGAGACCCAAGCCGAGCTAGCTCGCCAGACGGTGCGCATGGCTTTAGCCCTCAAAGTAAAAGGACTTCTTAATATTCAATTTGCCATTGAAGGCAAAAACATTTTCATTCTTGAAGTAAACCCCCGCGGATCGCGAACGGTTCCTTTTGCCAGTAAAGCCCGCGGCATCCCCTTTGCAAAAATAGCTATGAAGGTGATGCTGGGCAGAAAGATCAAAGAGTTCAATCTGCCCCCGATGCCCAAGTCGCTGGTTTATGTAAAAGAAGCGGTCTTCCCCTTTCAAAAATTTTCAAACACCGACATCATCCTGGGACCTGAGATGCGCTCCACCGGAGAAGTGATGGGTGTAGGAAAGACGTTTGCCGAAGCCTATGGCAAGGCGTCTCTTGGAACCGGCATTCGGCTTCCCTACTCAGGAAATGCCTTTTTAAGCGTACGGGACTCGGACAAAGAGACCTTAGTCCCTTTAGCCAGACAGCTTTCGGAATTGGGCTTTGCCCTGGTGGCCACCCGCGGAACCTCGGCTTTTTTGGCCAATGAAGGCATCAAAATAACCACGGTAAACAAGGTAAATGAAGGCCGCCCCCACGTGGTTGATCTTATTAAAAACGGGGAAATTCAACTAGTTATCAACACCTCGGCACTTGGGGTCCATGAGGTCGGGGCGGCACTTGAGTTGCGCCGCGCCACACTTTTGCGTAATCTCTGCTACTTTACGACGATCGCGGCTGCCAGAGCCGGAGTTCAGGCCATCGGTGAACTAAAACGGATACCGATCGAGACGCATTGTTTGCAGGAGAGATTATGAGCGCGGTTCCGATGACCCTAAAGGGGAAGACAAAGCTCGAGGAAGAACTTAAGCGGCTAAAGACGACCGATCGTCATGAAGTGATCCAAGAGATTGCTACCGCCAGGGCTCACGGGGATCTTTCGGAAAATGCCGAATACGACGCGGCCAAAGAGCGCCAAGGATTCATCGAAGGTCGGATTAAGGATCTCGAAGACAAGCTTGCTCGATCTCAAGTGGTGGATACCAGTAGTATTAAAACCGATCGTATTGTTTTTGGCGCCACGGTGGAACTGCAAGACACCGACACTACCGAAAAAAAAATTTACATCATTGTTGGTAGTGACGAGTCCGACATCAAGTTGGGATACCTCTCTATCGACTCACCCGTCGCCAGACAACTCCTCAACAAGAAGAGCGGCGACACGGTGACGATTCGCATTCCCAAAGGGCAAGTGGAATACGAAGTTCTCAGCGTTAAGTATGAATGAAACCGGAACGACCAGAGAATCCACTTTCTAATTCTATAAAATTTGTAAAAGGCGTTGGCCCCAAATTAGGCGCACTCTTTCTAAAGAAGGGCATCTCGACTATCGAAGATGCCCTTTTCTTTGCACCCCGCGAGTATCAAGATCGCAGTCGGCTCACAAAAATTAAAGAGTTAAGTCACGGGCAGACGGCCACCGTTTATGGAAAAGTGGTCAGTTCACGGTCGATTAAAATGCGAGGATACCGTCAGGGTTTTGAGGCAATTCTAAAAGATGAAACCGGTCTGATCACCCTTTTTTGGTTTCATGCCTACCCGGCGCTCAAAGAAGAATTTGCCATCGGCACTCCTTTTCTCCTTTTTGGCCATGTCGAGGCACTGGGGCCGATGCCCCGGATCTCCCATCCAGAATACGAAAAGGCAGAAGAAAAAGACGGCAAACCAGTCCCCTCCATGAATTTTGGACGAATCGTTCCCGTTTATAGTGAAAGTGAAGGGCTTACCCAGAAAGTGATCCGACGAGTTGTGGGAACGGCTCTTAAAAGCTCCTTGGTGCACCTCAATGATCCACTGCCTGAAGCGACGCGAATCCGGCTTGGCTTAAGTGCCTTGAGAGAAAGCGTTTTGGATCTGCATTACCCCAACCTCTGCCCCCAAGTAGGACACCTTCCAGCGAAGGCAAGTCGTCTTGTCTTTGAAGAGTTTTTCTCCTTAGAGATGGGACTGAACCTTAAGAAAAAAGGGAAGGCCCTTTTCCGTTCACCTGCATTACTTGGCAGTGGGGCAACGCTCGATCCATTTTACAAAACCCTCCCCTTCTCGCTCACTCAAGGGCAGCACCACGCGATTCGTGAAATTTGCTCAGACATGGAAAAGCGGGAACCAATGACCCGACTCCTTCAAGGGGATGTGGGCTCTGGGAAGACCATTGTGGCGCTAGCAGCAGCAGCAGTAGCCGCAAAAAATGGTTTTCAAGCCGCCATTATGGCCCCCACTGAAATTTTGGCCGAACAACATATTAAGAACGCGCAGAAGTTTTTAACTCCCCTGGGAATTACCTTCGCCCTGCTCTCTTCTTCGGCGGCGGACAAAAAGGCCGCACTAGGCCGAATTGCCTCTGGCGAATGCCAGGCGGCGATTGGAACCCATGCACTTTTTCAGCAAGACGTCGTCTTTTCAAAGCTCGGCCTTGTGGTTGTCGATGAACAACATCGGTTTGGAGTGGCTCAACGAAATGAGCTTTTGAGGAAAAACACCGCGCTAGTCCCTCACCTACTGATGATGACCGCAACTCCAATTCCGCGAAGCTTGGCGCTAACTCTTTATGGAGATCTCGATATTACGACGATTCGAGAAAAACCAGCAGGCCGAAAGCCCATCGAGACGAAAGTTTTTTACGAGAAGAATAGGCAGAAGCTCTACGAAGAAATTGCAGCCACCATGGGTAGGCGCGAACAGGTCTATGTGATCTATCCTCTTATTGAGGCAAGCGAAAAGCTGGACTTAAAATCAGCTACAGAAATGTACGAGCAGTTTCGTCTGGAGCTTTTTCCAGGATCCAAAGTGGGACTACTGCACGGGCGGATGAGCAGTGAAGAGAAAGAGTCTATTCTCAATGAATTTCGCGCCCATCGGATCGAGATTTTAATTTCTACTACGGTTATCGAAGTGGGCATTGATGTCGCCAATGCCACGTTAATGGTCATCGAGCACCCTGAGCGGCTGGGGCTATCTCAATTGCACCAGCTTCGCGGGCGAGTGGGACGAGGGGAAAAGGCCGGTCGCTGCTACCTCATCACTAAGATGAAAAATCCCCGACTACAGATCTTTACCGCTAGCGATGATGGTTTTCAGATTGCGGAAGAAGACTTAAAGATTCGGGGGCCGGGCGAGTTTATGGGAACCCGACAGAGCGGATTGGCCGGTTTTCGCTTGGCAGATATTACTCGCGATGCGGAATGGTTAGAACGGGCTAAGGAAGAAGCTGAGAGGATTTTAGAAAGCGACCCGGAGTTGAGGTTACCAGAGAATGCGGGTATTCGGGAGCTGGTAGAAAGTCGCTGGAAGGCGAAGCTGGAAAACCTAAGGAGCGGATGATGGATTTAGGAATCAAAGGAAAACGGGCGTTAGTCACTGGGGGAA
>JAYVQZ010000432.1:0-4502 GCA_043776735.1 Deltaproteobacteria bacterium
TGCATGAGCCCACGCAGAGCCTGTCCCCCCAAAGATAAGGCCGCTTCGGCCGTCTTCATCCACTGTTCCGGATCAAAATCTTCAGCTACGCCCAATGCCTTGGAAAGCGAGCAAGCGGAGGATTCGGGAAATGCTAACAGGTGGGAATTGCCCTCTTGGCTGGGAGTCTCGTACTCTTTTTTAATGACCGAATCTGCGCAGGCAAGGGCCGCCGCATCGGCTTTCTCATAGTCATGACCCAGGGAACGGGGGTCCTCTTTAGTTTCTAAATAGCATCCGATGCCGGTGAGCTTTTGCAACGCAAAACCCTCAGGAACGAGGGCGCTCGGGCCGCCTATTTTAAAGGAATTGGGTTGTCCGACATCATGCTGACGATCGGCAGGTTTAACAGTGGCAGGTTGCTGGGCCACAGCGGTATATTGCCCCAGTGCCCCCCATAGGAGACAGAGCAAAACAAGAGGGGGTGACCCTAGGTAAATTCGAGGCGACAAACGACACAGCATCATAAAGATCGTATCGGCGAATGACGCGCATACCCTTAGGCAAATAAGGTTAAGCACGCCAACGCGTCGCGCGGGTGACAGGAAGGCCTAGGTGATATTACGGACTGGCTAAAAGCGCCAATTCCCCTGTAATTTCCCAAAGGCCCGGAACTTTGACGACAGAGAGGTTGTCTTCGGAAGGCTTCTTCCCCAGCTGCCTTTCAAAACGGACGAAACTTGCGATCGGCTCAGAATAAAAACCCGTAAACGTCGGTTCCGTTTTAATCGAATAAACCATGGCGGCCTGCCCTCTAGGGCGCACACTGCCAATAATTCGATCCGAGGGAAGAAGGATCGTAGAGCCCGTCTCTTCTCTCATTTCCTGACTATCAAGAATGATGTGGGCCTTTTTAAAATCTACAATGGAGTAAAACCAATCGGAGCTAAGGGTAGAAACCAAAACCACATTCACGCGATCCGGAGGAGTCTCGCCCAGCATCTTTTGAATATTCTTTAGATCAGGAGAAAGGCCCCGGTGAACTCTTCCCGTATTCTTCTTTAAGGGCCAGGCAAAATTAAAAATTCGAAATTGTCCCTGTGCCAGCTTGACATCGAGATAGGGAACCCAGGGAAGGTCCTTATCCTTAGCCACGTAATTGGAGACCACCCAAGGTTTTTCAGAGATTGCTTTGAGCCGCCTAAGCTCTTTGAGGGGAATTTTTAGGTCCTCACCAGAGGGCGCAAGAAAAGTGATTGGCATTTCCCTTAAAAATTCGGCCATCCCTGACGCCCGCGCAGAATTAGCGCCGCCATCACAAAAAAAGGTGGTCCCTCCCCAAAAGGCCATCGTTTCTGCGATCGACTTGCGTTCTTGGAGCAATTTTTTCTGAGCGTCCATGCCGCCCAATTGGCCGCCGAGTCCACAACCAAATGGCTGAGTGCGGCATCGGGGAGCAGAGACAAAGACAAGATTTATTTCATTGGGGGCACCGGCAAGGCGAATTCCAGCGTTTTCTCGTTGTAGATTCGACTCGGTCGCACAGGCAGAAAGAAAAGCGCTCGCCCCCCACAGGGAGGCGAGTGCTAAAATTACTTTTTTATTTAAAACGGAGACTTTCATAACCTCATCCACTTACTTCGAGACTCAGCCAGCCCCAAATTACTTTTTACTTCTTATGAGCCGGGGCCTCTTTACCAACGCTAACGGTCTTGTCAGCATTACGAGTTGCCGAGGGTATTCCAGTCTGTTCCCCAAAAAGTTCGTCGGGAATGACGAAACCAAGCGCTAATGGCGCCGAGTTTGCCTCGGTGGCACCAGTTTTCTTTTCTGGATCTAAGGCACCTTGCACCTTTGCAAAACCAATCGCGCCGCATAGGAAACTTAAAGCGGCCACTTTAGCCACGGTACTAGTAAGGCCCGAAGCCCGGAGCGCACACGCCGCCAGTTCCAATTGCTTTTTCGGCTCCATCTTTTTGAAATTCTCATTTTTTTCCAAGGCGGCCATTAGCCGTTTTGACGACAACTCTAAACGAATTTCTTTGAGGTCACTTAGAGTTTGTCGATCACCCTCTTTTGCGATCAGTTCGTCCAACTTAGCCAACAGGTCGTCCATATTTTTTTGTTTTTTAAGTTCTCCGACATGTTTGCCGGCTTTCTTTAAGAGGCCCTCCGCTTTCACTTTCTTAAACATTACTGCCTCGTCGGCCTTTATTAGTTCGTTTTGCGCTTCAATAGCTTTTATACCGGCGGGCGTCTTTGCTGCCTCCGTATCCAAACCCAAAATTTGTTTAGATAATTCCGTGCGAGCCGCTTCCCCTGAGCCTTTGGCAAAATCGTTACCCTTTAACACCACCAGCAAACCTTCCATAGCCAATGCATTCCCCTTTGCCAACTCTCTCTCTTCGGTATTGGTAGGCTTTAAGACCAACTTAGCCACATCGGCCATCGTTTTCGGATCGACACCTGCTAGGGCAGTCGCTTCGCGCAAAGCAGCTGCATATCGCTTACCATCTTCACCTTTGGTTTCGAGATCCGCCGCTTTTTCAAAAAGAGCTCGCGCTTCGGAAACCATTATTTTAGCCGTGTCCTGAGCGTCTGCCTTTCGCAGTTCTGGATTGTTTGCCATGCGATCCATTAAGCCGCCTGGCTTCACAAACTCGGTAGCCATTTCTACTGGCATGCGATCCATTCTGCCCGCATTGGCATGTTCTAGGGCGAAACGAGAGGAGAGGTCTGCAGCCGACACAGTCATTTCGGGAGTACTGATTCGAGCGGCAAGATCTGTCAGTTTCGTAGGGGTCAGACTGACGTTAAAAGCGTCGAGCGCAATCCTACCTTCTGGGCTTACAAAGGCTTTTCGGTAACCAAGAGCAAGCTCTCTCTGGCTATCGGCCTTCAATTCAGAGAACTTCACATTTTTGTCGCCTGCGACGAAAGCCTTCAGCTTTGGATCATTTACTTCCAGTCTTTGGATATGAGCAAAATCAAGCTGCTTGGCAATTTCAGGAACGCGTAACATTTCGGCATACGTGTGCGCCTCGCGAGCCTCATTGCTGCGTCTAGCCTCCGACTCGCGAACTTCCCCTGGCCGTCCAGCATATAGAGACTGCACGGTAATGAGTGCACAGACAACTAAGGCTAATCTCGAGTTTAGGAACCACGATTTCCCTTGGGTCATTTTCGATCTCCCGTTTCTAAATTTAAAGGCTTGGTGACGGAGCTTATTCTTAAAAATTGAGTGGCCAGCGCGATATGTCGTTAGCCAATGTTCCTCAGTATAACGAAGTTTTAGCGTCGTCGCTACCTGTAGCCCAAGAAATTCAATCGCAGCCGCAAAGAATACAGCGCCTCGCATCAAGTACGCAGTGACAATTTTTGTCACCGCATCGCGGTTTGTGGTGAATGGGTGAGGTGGACCCTAGCCCTTGGCATGAAAAGAGATTGTCTCCTGCGGCCAAACGATCTCGATCACGTCACCGGCGGCAAACGTAACGGAGGTTGTAATGCCGCCGGTCAAAATGACTTGCCCCGGCAATAATTTTCTTCCGGATTGGTGGAATTCCTTGGCCAGCGCAAGGACGCTCAAAAGGGGATCTCCAAAAACAGCCGCAGGGCATCCCGTTTCTAAAATCTCGCCGTTCTTTTTTAAGGTCACCCCTAGTAACGAGAGATCTTCCAAATAAGGAGTGAGATCGGTTCTCCCCAAAAGAAAACCGGATGCCGATGTGTTGTCGGCAATCACATCGGGCAGACGAAAATTAAAGGCCTCATAACGGCTGTCTAAGATCTCTAAGGCGGGGAGGATATCTGCAATGGCCTCTTTAACCTCTCGCAGCGTGGGAACCATTTCTCCCAATGATTTCTTGAGAACTACGGCGACCTCCGGTTCCACCCGAGGATGAATGCGAGTGGACACCAAAACGGTTCCGCCTTTTTCCACCTCAAAGCTTTTAAGAAGGTAGCCATGAATCGCGCTATCGACGCCTACGTCCTTTTGTTTGGCTTTGCTAGTAAGTCCCATCTTAAAGCCGGCCAACTCTTCGCCCGCGGCCAGGTCATTTTCGAGCATAGTCTGTTGAACCTCATACCCCTCTTTAAAGGAGAAGTTGGGTTCGCTGGCGCTGAAGGCCGTAATGGGTTGGCGATTTTTTTTTGCCTCTGACAATGCTGTCACTTTTTCTGCCAGCATTTTCCCCGTTGCTATCATCGCTCTCCTCCTAATCGCACGCACACGCGCCCGAGTTTCCAAAATTCTGCACAAAAAAAATCGTTGGGTTTCATCGGCAACACTCCACTTAAGGCTCCTGAAAGGATGAACTCCCCTGCCCTTAAACCCATCCCGTTTTCCCCAAGCTGATTGGCCAAAAACACCAGAGCATTAAGAGGATTTCCTAACACCGCACTCCCTGCCCCGGTTAGCCAGACCTCTCCGTTTTTAGAAAGCGCCATTCCTACGGTGGTCAAATCGATGTTTCTCGCCGAGACCGCCCTAGAGCCCAAGACAAAGCGGGCCGAGGAAC
>JAYVQZ010000433.1:0-4487 GCA_043776735.1 Deltaproteobacteria bacterium
AATCTGCATCTTTTCGGGGCCGGCTTTTTCCAAAAGGCTGCGCCCCAGCGCACCGATTTGCGTTTTCTCCACCGGAGCCCGCGAAGTGATCATGAATTCCTGACCCGTATCCCCCAAGGCCACAACCGACGCTTCGGCCTCGCCGCTATCGGTGACCATCTTTCGAACGTCTTCGGCATTGCGCTTCTCGGTGTATTTCACCTGAAGGACCGTTCCTCCGGTGAAGTCGACACCGTAGTGAAGGCCTTTAGTGAAGATGCCAACACCCGTGCCGACAATCGAAAGTGCCGAGAAAATGAGAAAGTAACGAAACTTGTCAATGAAGTGGATGTTCGTATCTGTAGGAACGATCTGATGAAATTTCATAGGTTACCTATACGCTTAAAGTTGTCAGGTTACGTTTATTCACGACGTAGTCGAACACGAGACGCGTTACGAATACGGAAGTGTAAAGCGAAGCGGTCAAACCGATTAAGAGCGTGACTGCGAATCCGCGGATGGGTCCGTAACCAAAGCTCAAAAGAATGATTCCTGAAATAATGGAGGTGACATGCCCGTCGAAGATCGCCGAAAAGGCGCGGTGATACCCTTCGGAGAGCGAAAGGGTAACTCCTTTGCCTGCCCGCAAGCACTCACGGATATGTTCAAAGATAAGCACGTTGGCGTCCACGGCCATACCCAGTGTCAGAATCAATCCGGCAAGACCTGGTAGGGTAAGCGTTCCTTCAAACGCTGCCATACAAGCCAAAACGAAAAGTCCGTTTAGAGTTAAGGCCAAATTCGCTACCCATCCGGAGGCGCGGTAGTAAATGCCGATAAAGGCAAAGACCAGCGCTAGACCGGCTAGTAGAGAGAGAACGCCCGAACGAATCGCATCGGCCCCAAGAGAAGGACCGACCACTCGCTCTTCAAGAAACTCAAGACGCGCTGGCAAAGCTCCGGATCGGAGAACCAAGGAAGTGTCCTTGGCCTCGTTTAAGATCTGATCTTGAGAGCGGCCTTGTGATCCCATCTCAATCATGGCGCGGCCGCCACCGATCTTTTGTTTGATGCGAGGAGCGGAATGCACATTGGAGTCTAAAACGATCGCCATGTACTTATGAACATTTTCACCCGTGGCTTTTTCAAATTTTGTCGCTCCAGCAGGGGTGAGCTGGAAGTTTACAATGGGCTCGTTGTTTTCCGAATTGAAACTATAAAAGGCATCTTGAAGATCTTCGCCGGTAACTAGAGCCTCTTTATCCAAAAGGTACGGCACGTACTCCGCCTCCTTAGTATTGACGTTGACCTTCTTTTGAAAGAGCAGCTCCATTCCTTTGGGCATTTTATTGGCCAGGTAGCTGTTGACCTCTTTTAAGTAGAGGGGCATCGGATGCTTCAAATCAGGCTTCATGTTTTTTGCTGTTTGAAATTCTGCGACCCATTTAATCAGTTCGTCTTCGTTGGGAGCTCCATTGCCGCCGCCCGTCTCTTCGGGACCGGTGCGGACTACCTGAAAGGAAAGCTTAGCCGTTCGCGAGATGATCTCTTTTAGCCGACCGGGTTCTTGCACCCCGGGAAACTGAATGAGAATTCGATCTTCGCCGTGACGCTGAAGAATGGGCTCAGCAATGCCGAATTCGTCGATACGATTGCGTAGCGTCTCAAGAGATTGGTCGATAGCGCGCTTGCGGACTTCCGCTTCGTGGAGCGAAGAGAGGCGTAAATTTACTGTGTTTCCTTTTTCGCCGTCAGGATCCACAAACTCGCTGAGGTTCTTGGAAATGACCGCTTCGACGGCTTTTAAATCAGCGGGGCTACTTGCTGTGACGGCCAATCGGTTCTGGTCGGTAACGTCAATTTGAATGCCAGCGACCTTATCTTTTTCCAGGAATTCCTTGAGTTGGTTCTTAAGCTTGGTGAGTGCGTCTTTTTGGACTTCATTAAAGTCGATGCCGACTACCAAATGTAGTCCGCCCATAAGATCGAGGCCTAGCTTTAAGGTCTCTGTCGGGAGCCAGTGGTAATACCAAGGATCGTCAGCCTTAGCGATCTTAGGAAGTGTCTTACCGTGTGAAAACTTAAGATAGCTCGGAATCAGCAGATAAATTGCAAAGAAAACAGAAAAACCAACTACCCACGTGCGCCATTTCAGCCCCTTCATGATGCTCCTCTACGTAAATTTTCGTATCAAGTTGTCGTGGGAACCGACTTGCCATTCGGTTCTTGCTTTAGCGAAGCCGCATTTTCGGAAATCGCGGTCCGCAATATTTTTAGACAGACACCGTCGTCGACTTCTACAGTGACAAAACGATCGCTCAACGTCTTAACCGTTCCAATGATTCCTGAGCTGGTCACAATCATGTCGCCACGCTTAAGCTCTTTAAGAAACAATTCATGATCTTTTTGTTTCTTTTGCTGAGGGCGAAGGACCAAAAAGTAGAAAACACCAAAAATCAGAATGAGGGGGACCATCGGTCCAAATCCGCCCGCGGGTCCGGCTTTCGGCGCATCCGCCGCGGCCACAGCCGAAATAAGAAGAGCGGGTAACAGATTTAATAACTTCATAAGCGACTTCACAGACTTTCGTCTCCTTGTTCTGGTTCATCCCCGTCCAACGGTGCTTTGCGAAGCCCTCGTTCGTAGGCGTCCGGATAAGCCCGTTTTAATCGGGGTGACCAAAGCTCGTAAAACGCGGGAAACGTCCTGTTTTCAAGTACTTGGCGCACTTCCCGCATAAAGGCGTGATAGTAGTGGAGATTGTGTAGGGTGGCAAGGCGGCATCCCAGCATCTCCTTAGTGGCAAAAAGGTGCCTCAGGTACGATCGGGAATAGTTGCGGCACGTCGGGCATCCACATTCCCGGTCGATCGGTTCTTCACTGAGACGATGCTTTTCGTTGCGAATATTGAGCAGGCCGTCATTGGTAAAAAAACCGCCATTCCTGGCGTTTCTGGTGGGCAGAACACAATCGAACATGTCGATCCCACAGCGGATGCCTTCTAAAAGGTCGCGAGGGGTTCCGACTCCCATTAGGTAGTGCGGTTTTTCAGAAGGGAGAAGAGGGGCCAGAAACTCCAGCGTCTCGACCATATGGTCGTGGGGTTCGCCAACACTCAGCCCGCCAATGGCAATCCCGTCCACCGGCAGGCTTGCGGTGAGTTCAAGACTTTGGCGACGCAACTCATGGCTGGTTCCGCCCTGAATAATCCCAAATATCTTCTGGCCACTAAGCCTTGGGGCTTGCAAAAATCGTTTAGCCCATCGGTAGCTGCGTTCTAATGCCTCCTTAAGAGCGGTATCAGTGGCGGGAAGGGCGAGGCACTCATCTAGAACCATGGCAATGTCAGACCCGATAGCTCGCTGGATTTCAGCCGAAATTTCGGGCGTGAGGTAAATCTTGGTTCCATCCAAATGGGAGCGAAAAGTGACCCCGTCTTCGGTAAGTGACTTGGATTCGGCCAGGCTAAAGACTTGAAAGCCGCCACTATCGGTCAGTAGCGGGCGATTCCATTTCATCCAGGGATGTAGCCCCCCAAATTTACCCAGCACCTCAAGGCCAGGGCGAAGGTAGAGATGGTAGGTATTTCCTAAAATTATCTGGCTGCCGATCTCCTCCAATTCCCAGGGCGCTACCGACTTCACGGCGCCGTACGTCCCCACAGGCATAAAGACCGGCGTCTCCACAACTCCATGGGAGAGTGTAATTCGTCCCCTTCGGGCGTGGCCTTGTTGGCTAAGGATTTCAAATAGGGCTGCCATTTTGTCTGGCGGGTTGTATGTTAGTTTTCCATAGGAAATCAAATGGAAATACCATCAAAGAAGATTCTCCCTGTCGCCGCCGTCAATGCTGCCATCTTCAACGAGCGCAATGAAGTGCTTCTCACCCGCCGTTCGGCCCAAGTGCGGGAGCCAGGAAAATGGTGCCTACCTGGCGGCCATTTTGAGGGAGGGGAGACCTGGATTGAGGCCATGCGCCGTGAGATTAATGAAGAGGTGGGAATCGAGGTTTTAGCCGAAAGGCTGGTTGGCGTGTATTCCGATCCTGAACTTACGGTAACTAGCGACCCGGGTTCCGATGGGTACCATCGCCAGTTTTTGGTCGTCCTTTTTGAAGTGACAAAATTTCGCGGAGAGATCACACCCAACGAAGAGGTGGACCTGTGGGGCTGGTATGGGCTGAATAACCTGCCCGCGCCCATTCTCAGGTCCCATCCCATTCGGGTTCAAGATGCGATAGCGCGCAGCCAACAGGTTTTCGTCCGCTAGGAGAGGTGAGTAAAACGGGGCACCAAGGCCCTGTCAGGAACGGGGGCCATTTCTACAAACATTTTCAAAATGGGAGTTTTTAGGATCAAGGCACCTTGCCCCAGACACTAGGTAGTCTTGTGGGAGAAGGTTTTCCTTCAAAGAAAATCGCCGTGCGGTGCAGCTGATTATTCTTCCAGTCCAAATCGTGCCAGCGAGGTAGGAACTCAGTAAGCGGTAAAAATCCGCGGCTTCCGCGAG
>JAYVQZ010000434.1:0-17560 GCA_043776735.1 Deltaproteobacteria bacterium
CAGTGTGGAACCTTGAAACTGGGTCGATACTTCTCCCAAAAGTCCGGCCGATGGCCCCACGAGTGCGTATCCGTTGTCGGTGCTAAACGCTGTGGAGATTGGGAACTGGTTGGGACCTCGAGAAAGAACGGGAACGCCGTCTGTGCCTACGTCTGCACGGGCAACGGAGTTAGGCTGTGAAACAGTAAAGCCTGCCGCATAGTTCTGAGGAGTTAAGCTCAAGTACCGGATATTTCGGACCACGAGGTCGCCCGCGCCACTCGGGGCTTCGGGGGTATTCTCAATCGTAATCTGGTTATTTCCCACTTTCGTCCAGGGTCCAACGTCTAGAACGAAACGAAAAGCCTCGGGGCCGAACGTGGAAGTAACGGCGCTGGTAAAAGAAAAATCTGCGGCCCTGACAACTCGGAACGTTAAGCCAAGGAACCAATAAGAATATTGGTCAGAGGTAAGCGTAGGCCCTTTATTCTGGAGCCCTTTGCGCAGGCGGCTGATGGCCATGGGAACTCTATTGCCGTTAATCCGAACGATCATGGCGTAGGTGGAATCACTGAGCGCGGGGTTGCCAGTGCTTCGGGCCTCGAGTTCGATCATAGGAGAGTTATTTCCGCTGAAGTCAGCGGCAGTCGCCAAAAATTCCCATCGGCGACTACCCCGCACATTGAGGGAAATCTCGCCCATCTCTGGAAGCGTCCTGTTTTGAATTACTGAAATGCCCGAGCCCGAACCTGATCCGGTGCCGGTTCCTGAACCAGAGCCCGCTCCATTTCCAAGACGATTTTGTGGAGACGGGAGCCCTTCATAACTGGTGCAGCCTCCTAAGGTGAGGGCGGCGGCGCCCCAATAAAGGAGAAGAAAAATTTTAGTTCGACGAAAAGTTTGCCGGCAAAGCCCAAGGGCAATGAGTGCTTCTATAATCAAAATAAATTTAATTTTCATGAAACATATCCCCGAAAAGTTTAGCCGCAACAATTTATTGATTAGACTCCTTTATGGAAAAGAGGAATAAGTTGAGAGACAGAATGACTTTGTTCATATGAGTACGCTCCGTTAACTAAAAGAATACGCAACGATTCTTACAGCAACGTTACGGTCGCTTTCTAAGGGGTGTCTATTTCTTAGACACTCTTTTGGGTCTTTCCCTTAAAATTTTGCGCAGGAGGCTTAAGCGACGACCGGTCAAAGGCGGACTAGAATCATCCCCAATGCCTGGTTCGCGTAGACAGAGGTTTGAGAACTAAGATTCCCCAACGTAGTTACGAAAGAAAAACCGCGTCGGATCCACTGAACGCCAACTAACCAAGATTGGCTGAGTGGGATCTCCAAGGCGATTCGAAACCGATCTTCACGAGTCTGATTAAAGACAACGGTTCCTAACTGACTCGTCCCGAACATAGCGATAGGAAGGGCATAGTCCATCAACAAAAAGACGGAGTCCTTGTAGCGCGTCTCCAGTCCAAAAACGGCACTTACCCCGAAACTACCTCCGTAGGAGTTACCAGCAGTTTCTTCGTCGGCAATCGCGAATGCGCCGAGGCCCGGACCGAAACGAGGAATAAATGTCCATTCTGGAGTTTTGAAAGTCATTCGTCCTGAAAAAGAAAACAATCCCCCCATCTGACGAAGAGCGATACTGTTTCCCTTATCGCGGACCGAACTTCGAATCGGTATGCCGTAAAAAAACTCTAAATCAGTGGTGAAATACCGAGCAAAATCCAACTGCAGCCAAAGACCTGGATAGAAATTGGACGATTGATTGGAAAGATTGAGCGCGGTTTTGACTAAGGGATTTTCCGATCCCAAGGAGGTTATTCCGAAAAGAACTCCCAATCGAAGTTCTAAGTCGGCGGCGCGGACTACGGAGGTTATTGTGAATAAAAAAATGAGAATCCAGGTGCGCATGGAAACTAATGGTAACCCCTCACCATCCAAATGGGAAATTCCACAAAAAAACAGGCATTTAAGACAAGCGATTCGGTTTGCCGCCGACCCTTGTAACTGTATTGTTAGGATCTCCTCGTATTCTCTTTGTAGACAAGAAACAAATTGGAGGTCCCGTGAAAATGTTAAGTCTATTTATTGTGATCGCCCTAGGCATGAACAACGCAAAGGGCGAAACGATGGCAAACTACGCCGAGGTAATGAGCGCCCAAGCGGCCTTTCAAGCGAGCCCGTCGCCCGCGATTTACTTTCCTGCCCCGGCTCCGACAATCTTAGCTAATCCCGTCTCGGCGTCCTCAGAAAGCGAAGCATCGGCTGACTACGCCACTTCTAATTCCTCTTCGACAACCTACACCCCCAGTTCCGGCCAAACGAACTCTTCCGATGCATCTCTCGTGGTTAGCGATGAAGCAGATCAGGCGCTAGTTGAAGCAACGTCTTCTTCGCAAGGCCCTGCAAATGAAGCATCAGCAGCATCGTCGGCCGGGCTGGTCCCCCCGCAGTCAAAAGGATTGCCCACTTCCTCACTTGGGTATGTCCAAACCCCGATGATCGATTGCGGATTAGCTTTACCTATCGGAAAACCCCCAGTGGTGCAGATCAGCGATGTGGGCAACGGCGCTAAGCAAAGCATCTCTACTGACTACCATTACGATGGAAATTTGATCGTCCAGGAATTAGTACGCGTCCGCTGGGATAATAAGGTTTTGACAAAGATGTATAATAATTCTCCGGTCAGGGAGTTCCAGTGTAGCTATGTTGCCGATAAACAAAGCGCGACGTGGACTCGGACGATGCCGACATCTAGCAACTACGGCATGGGAACGTGTTCCTGGAGCGCTTGGAAAAAAAGCCCTGTCCGTCACGTGAATTCCAAAAATTCGGTCACGTATCAAGAAGACTCCAATCGAGACTTTAGGGTAAGAGCCAGCATAAATGACTATAGTGATGATGGTTTTTTTCCGAATGCCAATCGGATGTCCTCCTATTATAGATACGCTGAAGCAGGTTTCGACGGTGATTTGAGTTTTAAAGGACTCCTTAAGGACGACCTAATGGGCGGCACCTACGAGGAGGCATCCGTAGAGATTGACCTACAATATTATTATGTAGGCCTTGCTCCCTGGTATAGTCCACTGATTATCTATGACAAGGACGATCCAACGGTTGTCTATGACTATGGATATGAGTGGTTTAAGAAGAGCGGAGGCGTAAAAACGGTTTTGGCATCCAATCCACCTCATAGTCACAGTAATCGATCAGTTAGGTCTACCGCTGCTAAGGTCCGGGCACGGATCGGGGAACCGACGGATGATGGCATCTGCCGCGCAAATTTGAATAATTTCCTTTATCCCAGCAAAAATTAAATTCGCTAACAAAAGTGGGATGAGAAGCGATTCGCTTCTTATCCCACTACAAGTGATCCGTTCTTCGCTTTGTCGTTATGGATACGCAATAGGACTATAAATCTGAAAAATACTTTTTGACGATGAAGAACTCAGAACAGGCGAGTCATGAGAAAGAAAATCCTTTTGCGAGTGTGTTAAGTGCCGAGGGGCAGATTGCGTCGACGGCGTCTCGATCTACTCCGCGGACTAAGAAGTAAATCAAGGGGTAGAAGAAAACATGAAACGATATCTACAAATTCTAAGTTCCATTCTTATATTTTCGTTTGGAGGTGCTTTGCGAGCCGACCTTTCGGAGGGTGCAAACAGGAGTATCCCTGGCGAGTCTGTCCCGATTACTCCCCCTGTTTCGGCCGCTTACACAGGTCCTAATGGAAAGACGTACCAGATTTCGATAGTACAGCCGCAGGCTAACGGGGTTTTCCCCCTGTTTTTCTTTCTCGTGGGGACCGGGGACCCTTATTTCTCCCCTGTTGTCCAAAGGATCGTCCAGACAATGGCGAGTCGGGGCGTTGTTGCTGCCTCTATTAAATATCCAAATGGATATTTAGACGGGTTTAGCTGTACCTCAATCGAGAAAAAAGTAGAGGCTATTTTCGATGAAAGCTCTACAGCCTCGGCATTGTCGGCGGTGATTAAAGCTTCTGGAAAAGCCGACCCAAGAGCCGGGATCCTTGTTGCAGGGCACAGTCAGGGATCCTGGATCGCACATCTGGGTTTGCGATTCAACCCCAATGTGAAACGCGCATGGCTCCTTTCGACGGGAGTTTTTCTCATCAATATTCTTCCCGTTTCACTACCGTGCAATGCTGCGCAGGGTAATGAGACCAATTATCTCCGTGCAATTAATGGTGAAGCAGATTCAATTAATGGGCTGTCTGTAACCGCGACTGGCAAACAGCAAGGAAATCTTAGGAATGTGAAATCCGTATTGGGTCTTGAATCCCCCAAATTGCTCTCATTTAGCGGCACTCCTGCTGGAGCTGGATGGCATGTGGTAAAGGCTTCAGAAATTCCGACGCATTTTCCAGGTCATAACTACTTTATGGATAGTAAATTTGGTCCGGAGCCCACATGGGACACGACCTTGGCTCCTTGGGGAAGGATCTATAACCAAGATTGGCTGATGCAAGGATTAGAGGAGTAAAATATGAAAAAAGTATACGTAGCTACCAAATCAATGCTCACAAATAGGCTTTTCGTTATAGTTTCTTCACTTTGTTTAGTCTTACCATCGGCGAATGCTCAGTCCCCCACTAATGAGGCAGCCAGGATTGGAAGCGCAATGAGGAGTGCTCTAATCGAGGCACCAGTTAACTCGAATGCCCAAAAAAATATCTTAGGTGATGTGATTGTGAAACTCATTCGCCAGTTCGTTCACTTGCAACCTATCCCGGCCAATAACTCTATGGTAGCGGGTGGGAACTATCGTCAAACGATCAGCGTCAATGGGTTGAAGAGAGATTTTATTATTCACGTACCGCTCCGGTTTCGGCGTGGTCAGGCAAGTCCGGTAGTCGTCAATTTTCACGCATTTGAAACAAATGCTGAAATCGATATGTTCCTGTGGGCTTTATACGCAAAAGCCGACGAAATGCCCAATAATCCTCCTATAGTCGTTTATCCAAATGGTATGTCCATGCAATCAGCCGGCATCAATAGCGGCATGTTTGGTACAGAATCCAGATTCTGGCTCACGGACGGGGTCAAAGATAATTTGCTAATAAATGGATTCTCGGCACCAGATGCGAATGATGCCGCTTTTTTCGATGCGATGATCGATAATTTGGGTTCTTTGCTGAGTATCGATCGCTCTCGGGTCTATGTTAGCGGATTTTCCCAGGGGGGAATGTTCGCTTACGAAGTTGCATGCAAGCGTGCTGGTAAAATTGCAGGGATGGCCTCTGTGTCGGGTTTTCTTGATACTAATAACTGTGCCCCGTCAAAGCCGGTTCCTGTCATTCAAATCACCGGAACAGGGGAGCCTCTTTTCGACACCGCGGAAACCCTTACGAATTACTGCAAGGGGAACGCGAGTTCCTGCGGGTTTAGAGTTTTCGTCAAAAACTCGGCTCAGAAAAGCGTAGAATTTTTCGCAGAAAGGAACGGTTGTGCCCAAATTTTGTCTACTTCGATCCTCGACGGTAACGAGGAGAATGGGACGTCTGTGGAGGTCGATACTCAAAATCCCTGCACCGCTCATGGCGCAGTGAAACATGTTCGGATTGTAAACGGTTTGCATAATTGGCCGGGTGCCGTTTTGCAAAACACGGCACTTCATCCAGTAATTCGAAATGCATTGCTTGGGCTGTGGACAGGGCTAACTAAACAAATTACGACCGAAAGGCATTCTGCAAACAGGATGATTTTTGAATTCTTTTTTGGGGCGCCTCTAAAGTGATGGAGATTTTCTAGGGGTCGCGTTACCGAATTACCATACGGAGGAAGCTAGGCTTCCTTGGGCGGAACCGTCGGGGGGATGGGCTTGGAGACCAGGTCCACGGGCTTGATGAAGAAAAACTTTTCGGGGTACTCAGGGCACTCGGCCGTGAGGCAGCACTCGATCGGGTACTTGATCATGCGGCTAAAATACCTATCCACTTTACAAATGAGGAAATGAATTTTCGCGACCGATGTGCCAGATGAAGAACCGGAGGTTTCATGTTCAAGTTCATTCCGTTCACCGCAATGTCGACTATTACGGGAGCCCTATTGCTCGCCAGTTTTTGCAATCTTCATAATGCCCAGGCCGCGGGCGGGAAAGTGGAACCCGACGAAACCGCGAATCAGAGGTACCCAAAACGGCTTAAATCCGGCCGCGACCTCTATGTAGGATATATAGATAGCATTGGTGAGGAGGAGGAAGACGTTTCCAGAAAAACGAACGTCCCCATCTTTAAACTCAGCATCGATACCGATCAGCAGAGAGTCAGCGTGATTCCGACGCTCCGATTCCCCCTTAGCACGAAGCTCCGAGAATCACTCCAAGTCGCTGAGTTTGGTTTGTCGGTCTATCTAGATAAGCACGTGAGCGTAGTCGGTAAGTGGGAGGGCGAGATATTCATCGCAGAATCGGTGACGCTGCTACCGCGGCTTCCCAAAACGGACGCCGACCTCGTTGCCGAGAGACTCGGAGGAATTCGAAGCCGAGAAGGGCGATACGAATTTAGAGGCGCCCTAAAAGCTTTCAATAGAGTCTGCTCCAAAGAGCGAGGGTGCGAGACTCGCGTCGTTCTTTCCCTACCGAACGGACGTCCGGAACTCACCGCGTTCCTAACCGCCGCAATCGAGAAAGAAAGTAGCCTAGAACTAGAAGGCTACGTGGGCCAAGACGTCGCCCTCACCGCGATCTGGCAAGAAGACAGATTGATCATTCAATATCTCTCCGCGGTCGCCACTCTGGTCGAGTGACAGAATTAACGGCAGTTTGCTGACCATTTCCGGCGATATTGGTCGAATTCCGGAGAAATATCGCTCGCTGCAATCTGCCCGATCCCTCATTGAGCAATTTTACCAATGCACTTTTGCCCTTAATCGCACGACCCGCGTACTAGCTCGACCTTATTCGCTGCTCTCTCTCTTCGCCGGCCAAACCCATAGTATGGGTCTTGTCGGATTCATTAACATTCTGGCTCCTGACAGCTGCCAATGACTCTGCTTAACCGGTTCCACAGGTGGAACGTTTGGCATTTCCGTACTGAAATGCGTTTGCTCACCGGGAGTTCTGGGGATCTGCGCCGCCTTCGTCGAATGTCGTATCCAAGTTTCCCCAAGCTGAGAGGGAATCGAATAGTACGATCCTTTGGAACCATCTGGATCGTCGATTGCTGCAAAAAGATGGCAGCGATTGTCGTTGGGAGTGAAGCTGACTCCTAGGTGAGCAGAGACAGTTTCGGGAGTTTCTCCATACCGTGCATTCAGCAGAGTTCGAATCTCTTTGGGATCGGTGAGGAGCGTTCCATCTGGCAACTGATACTTCGGTCCGATCTCCTGATCATTAAGAAGATCGGACAATGAGACCTTAACCGGACTGCTCGTTTCGCTCACAAAATGAATCTTATTCATGACCTGAGAGGGTTCGTGGGTGATGTCCACATGGCTCATAAATGGGGAAAAGAGAGAGGCATCTTTTCTTGGTGAAAGAAAACCAGGTCCTGGATAAGCGGCGCCGAAGATATTGGACTGTTGCAGCAAAATTCGGTATCGCTCCTTATTTTTCGTAAAATCAATAGTTTCGATGGAGGCCCCGTTTCCCGTGTAGCTGAATGAACTGGTGCTAGAGTGCGAAGAAATCCAAAAGGCGCCCTTGTCATTCTCAGAAGGGGAGGATTGAAAACGATCGATTCCTTTCATCAAGAGAGCGCTGCGTTTCTTAAATAGCGTCTGCACTTCTTGCGAGCGCTGAGTGGATTGTTCCTCAGAAAGCTCAGAATCAAGCGGCTGACTTATTTCATCCAGTCGTTTTTCAATCGCGGTCAATTGGTCGCGCTCCTTCCCCGAGAAGTAGGAACGAAACTTAGCGGCGGCGTTACATAGGTCTTTTGATTCCTGAGTCTGCGATAGCTTTTGAAGAAGCCGCTGGCCGATTTGCGTGGTCACTCTCTCGGGGGGATTTGCGTTGAGAAGTTTCTGGAAGCGCGCCTCGGCTTCCGGGCTTTCGTCGCCGCGAATATTTTTGGCTTCGTCAATGAGTTCTGAAGGAACTTTGGCAAGAATTCTCTTTGTAAAATCCCTCATCTTGGAATTGTCGGACTTGCTGTAATCTATCCACTTTAAAATCTTTGCTCGAGTCAGGTGGGCCCGGGAAAGCCGCTCTTCCTCTTGCACCTGCGCGCTTTTCGGCTCAGCCGCTATGGCCATCGTAGACAACAAGAATAGGCAAAGTAAAAACCGCATGGGGACCTCCGGGCGCACACCTGTTGGTGCAATACCCGGCTTACGATGCAACGGGTGTGCCACTCTGATTAATGAGAACTATTTTTGATGAACGAAGTCTTCATATACATTTTGTAAAGTACCCACTTTTTACTTCCTAACGAATTTTAAAAATTGTATTCGCTAGTTGGAGGTTCGAAAATGATGAAGAAGATGTGGTTATTCGGTGGCGTGGTCGTAATGTTTATTTCCGGTAGTGTACAGGCGAACGTTCGCCTGTACTGCGAATATGATCCCTCGCTGAAGATTAAAGATGTCGAAAAGATCCTTGTCGAAGTTCGAGAAGAAAAAGATGAAACACTGTATGCCAAGGCATTTATTCACTTGGCAGTGGCAGGACGAATCCCAGCGAAAATTCTGGAGTACTCGGGAAAAGGTATTGTAGAGGTAGTAAGTGATCGTGATTCGGGAAAGGCTGCTTCTAAAGCCATTCTATTGGGACCAGTGAAGGTTGGCTTTTCTGGGGATGATCTCACGGGGCGAGCTTCAGTCAGTTGGTCAGAGATTCCCTCGCACCAAGCCAGTTGCACTCAGGTTCAGTAATTCGCAAAATGCGGGGTTACGGAACAAGTTCGCGGTTAAAAAATATAGCATCATGGAGTTTACCATGCGTTTCATCTTACGTTTCTTAGCACTTCTAACGATCTGGGCCACGATGACCTGCAATTCTTTCGCAGCAACGGGAAAGGGCCGATTGTTGCAGACAGTTCGACTCAATATTAAATATGGAGAAAGCAGCTGGTCCGGAGATATCGAGCGCTCAAGCTCAAGCTCAAGCTCAAGCTCAAGCTCAAGTCCGTTGTCCATACGCTTTACGTCGGAAGGTTCGTGTATTCGCCCGCCCTATATGAATGTCGAAGTTCGACTTGCCGATTCGAATAATTGGGAGTCCACGAACCGCGTTAACGAATTAGATTTTTACTCAGGTGGAGCTATTGACGGCATCCGGCTCTCGTTTCGCCAGCCGTGGTACAAAGAACTCTCCTGCACTGTTAAGATTTATGCGCGAAATGAATCTGACGGTGGTGGTAAACCTCCACCCACTCCCCACTCTGAAGGGAGCTTTGTTGGGGTATTGAATTACACTGGAGGTTTCGTGCAAAAACTTGCCTTGGAAGTGCCAAACCATCCGAGAAACGTAAAACAAGCGCGGATCGTGGTTCCGTCTTTTTGCACGGACGCAACTATACTCGAGGCAAAAAGTCTTGCTGATGAGATCATGTGGGATCGTATGACGCCGCTGGGGGACAATTTCTTCAAGGTAAATAACGGTAGCGCACGAACATCGCAGTTCGCTGTGACTGTTAATGGTCCGGCCGATTTGGAATGTAAAATCCCAGTGTACATCTATCAGTAGTTAAAAAACGGTGCGGTCATTGAGACGGCCGCACCCGGCTAAGAATATTTAGTTCGAAGCTTTTGATCCTCTGACGAAATTCGAATCTCCTGTAACTTCACTTAAGAGCCTCACTTTGCCGTGATCGGGATAGCACCAGAAACAGTAAAAAGTTCCGCAAGTGCATTAACAATCGATTGCCTTGAGTAACGCTTGGTAAGTGCGTGGAGGTCTAGCTTTAGAATTACTACCTCTCCTCCGGTTGTTTCAACCACCAATTCACCTAACTCAGCGCGAAAGAGGGAAGAAGCGGTCGAAACCGATCGCAAAGACGAAACGGTTCCAATCTCGACAGCCCACCGCCCGTTTTTTTTGGTCACCAGGACTCATCCATTCCACTGCTTCAGGCGAATTAACGAGAAGCTAGACACCAAAGCTACGTCACGGCGCCACTGAAGTGGAATGGTAAGTCTTCGCTCGTTGGCCGACGTTTGGAAACCCTCCTGGACAAGCTCGATGAGCCATTCGGGCGTTTCGCGCTCGTTTTCCTCATCAGATTCCCCGGCTATCATATCGTGACAGGAGGCCTGACTGATGCGAGACGGGGGTAGAATAAGCAAGGCCAAGGCGAAAAGGAATAAACGGTTTTTTTCCATCGTGCACTAACCTAATTCTACTTAATCGGACAGAATAATTTCGGTGCGGCTTCCCAATCCTTACGAGTGCGAGTTACAATTTTAATTGGGACCTGTCGGTGATCAGCATCAACAGAAAAAAGATATCGGTGCCCAAAGCTGTTAGATAGAGCGTTTTGCCAAACGAAAACATAAAAGCGTCCTTTCACAGGAAACTTGACCGCTTGTGGCCAAACGAAATTCATACCGCTAAGTCCTTTCTTCAAAGGTTGCCAGTCCCCTTTGTCTCCGATCGCCAATAGAACCGCTGCGACCTCCCTCGAGTCATCAGGATCCAGAACGATAGTAACTTCGTCGACTTCGGATGACGGTAACCAAGTAAGGAGTGGCGGAAGCGCCCCAGGAGGCGAGTGCAAGGGCCTTTTCATCAGGATAAAGAGGTCGCCTTGGCGGTAGACCCCCCTGGAGCGGCTCTTTCAATGCTAGCGATGAGTTTGTGCCCAAAAGGAATAGGCAGCTGAAACAAAATTTGAACCAACAGGCGTTGAATGTTGAACCTCCACGACTCGCTAAATTTGGTCTCTTTTCGCATCGGTTTTTTGCGACCCTATCGGCGAAACCAGCCGCCCTATTCGAAAACATCAGTGCCTCAACGAGGCGCTCTACAAGGCAAAGGTTAAAAGGAACAACTTTTGTTTCCAATTTCCGAATTACCATACGGAGAGGCTATACAGAGTGTCGACAAGCAGGGGATTTTTTTCACCCTCATTGCCCGGCCCTGCACCCGTAAAGGTGGTTGTGGAATCTTCAACGGCGTGACCAATTGAGGATCTGATATATATTGGGGCCGAACCCTTGTATGTCAGGACGATGTAGCCCGTGTTCTTATTCCCTTCAATACTCGCCGTACATACGCTTAACTTCGGACTCACATTGCCGCAATACTGGATCAAAATTGTTCTAGGAGATTCCGCTTTCTGTTTGGGTGCCGTCAGTATCACTTTGAACTCTTTTGATGGAGTTTCGTCGTTAAGGGACAATTGCGCTGTTTTTTCGTTAGTTTCTGAAAAACTCACCCCCGATATAAGGGTTCCTATTACAATCGCTAGTAGCGTTAACTTCATTTTTACCTCCAATAAATCTATTTCTCAAAGAAACAATATGAAACGCTCGCGAGCCATTCAATACCTACTTTGTAAAGAAGATGAAACGTCTACAAAATTGCGCTTTATTAGCCGCCATGAAACTCGCAATTATCGGACTTGGAAAAATGGGTGGCAACATAGCTCGCAGGCTTTCGCGGGCTGGCATTGAATTGGTGTTACTCGATCAAGACCCTACAGTGACCCAAAAAGTGGCCCGTGAGACAGGAGGGGATGGACAGGAATTATAACCGCCCATTTTCAGGGAGAGCCGTATTCGCCAGGACTTTCGATTTTTTTTCCGCCCCCTCCGACGCCTGATTTCTTTCAGCATTGTTTGCCGAATTGATGTCTGCGGCATTTGAAGAAAAGGTTCCGCCCTCTGTACACTCGGAATCCAGATTTCCTTTCTGGATGGCTGCCATTTTCCCGTAATCGCTTAGGGAGACGGGGTCGAGTGAAGCGCATGAGGCGCTGGCGACAGAAATGAAAAAAGAATTTTTTCGAATTTAGGCATAATCAACGTCCTGCATTCCTTAACGGACAGCTAAACCATCGTATTGTTTAGGCTATTTAAAAAAGATGTAAGAAATATGGTCGATGAAATGCCTGTAACGGCCTGAAATATCTAAGGTCTCAGCCAACTCAGTAACGTCCGTCAGTTTACCATTGGGACTAAAATAGGGTTAACAATGGAAACTATTATTGCCGATACAGGTGTGATGATGGAAATAATAGTTGTCTTTATGCCCGTGGGCTCGCTATACAGGTCGCGAGCGGCCAGATAATGGAATCTATTATTGCCATTCCATGCATTAAGAGGAAAGAATAGTTACCATTATGCCAAGAAGAACAAGTCCACCTTTGCCCGGCTTACAACGTCTGTTGGTGCAGCTCGGAGAAAATATCCGACTGGCTCGGTTACGTCGGAAGTTCTCTGCCGCTCTTGTTGCTGAACGTGCCGGTATGTCACGTCCCACTCTTCGTGCAGTGGAACGTGGGCACCCTGGGGTTACCCTCGGGGCGGTGGCGAGCGTTCTGCAATGTTTGGGGCTCGAAAAAGACTTGGGCGCACTTGCAGTCGATGACGTGCTAGGGAGGAAGCTCCAGGATGCCGACCTGCCCCTAAAAGAAAGGGCTCCACGAAGGTCAAAGCGTGCCGAAGGGCAATTACTCACTTCCTCCGGTTTTCCGCGCAAGGACGAACGAAAGTGAAAAAGACAGATCAACTAACAATCGAAGTTTGCGCTCACTGGCAGGGTATTGCTCAGCCTACTTTAGTTGGAAGACTTTTTGCCGCTCCTGCACGTGGAAAAGAAATTTTTTCGTTTGAGTATGATGATGCGTGGCTGAGGAGCCCGTTCGCCCAGAGTCTAGATCCATCCCTGCAACTATATCAAGGACGCCAGTTTGCCCAGGAAGGACAGAAGAATTTCGGAGCATTTCTGGATTCATCACCGGACACCTGGGGACGTGTTCTGATGAGACGTCGAGAAGCTCAGGCCGCCCGAGAAGAAAAAAGAACTGAGAGCATTCTTTGGGAGTCGGAATACCTTCTTGGCGTCTATGACGGTCACCGTCCCGGGGGACTGCGGTTTCGTACCAGTCCCACTGGCCCCTTCCTGGACGACAATACGACGATGGCGTCACCGCCGTGGACCTCGTTGCGCGATCTTGAATACGCTAGCCTTCAATTGGAAAAAGACGGTGTCGAAAAAGATCGAGAGTATAGCCAATGGCTACGAGTACTTCTTGTACCGGGAGGATCTCTTGGTGGGGCGCGGCCTAAGGCAAGTGTGCTTGATGAACGCGGTTGCCTATGGATTGCGAAATTTCCGAGTCAAAATGATGAGTTCAATGTGGGCGCGTGGGAACATGTAATCATTAAGCTTGCTGAACGGGCTCAGATCGAAACAACGGTATCAGAATCACGTGCCTTTACGGTTAGGCATCATACCTTTCTCACTAAGAGGTTTGATCGAACGGTTGC
Source organism: Deltaproteobacteria bacterium (assembly GCA_043776735.1). Classification (GTDB taxonomy): domain Bacteria; phylum Bdellovibrionota; class FAC87; order UBA2466; family UBA2466; genus JBGSST01. The sequence goes on from JAYVQZ010000434.1 coordinate 13,386, forward strand.
TGGTGAGCGGCTACATTTTGCATCTGCAATGACCCTGTTACAACACTTGGATGGCGATAACGCTTCGACCGGAGTGAGTTATCTGGAACTGGCCAAATTTATCACTCAGGGGGGGGCTCGACCGGATGTAGATCTCGAACAATTGTGGCGCAGAATTGTTTTCTTTGTCTGTGTATCCAATACCGACGATCATCTTCGCAACCATGGTTTTATATTGCAGCCTACAGGTTGGGTTTTGTCGCCAGCGTACGACATGAACCCTTCTCCTCATTCCGCCGATGGCCTGAAACTCAACATTTCAGAAACTGATAATGCGCAAAGCCTCGATTTGGTCAAATCCGTAGCTCAACACTTTCGCGTCAAACCGCCGCGGGCAAATGAGATTATCAGTGAGGTCGTCACCGCAGTTAAGGGATGGCGAAAAGAGGCCTCGGCCCTTCAAATTCCGTCCAGCGAACAGGACCGGATGGAACGAGCCTTCCGTGCTGCGGAAAGAGTCTCAGCGTAACGGATACAGTTCGAAAATTGTCTTCCGCTAACGCCATAAAGGCGAGGATGCGGAGGTTTATTTTGTAACCCAAAATCATGGCCCCCTCAGCTTTTCAGTTTTGTACCGAACGGGGTCAGTTTGGGGTCACGACCCACCGCGAACAGCTCTTTTCAACCGGTACCAACCAGAACTGAAACTTCACTATAAGTTGTTATGATACTTACTAATAACGCCAAATTATTTAAGAAACTATTTTCCCCATTTTTTGGCCTATTCGGATTCCCAAGCTGAGGGCCAGGGGTTCGAACCCCCTTACCCGCTCCAAATTTCCTAAGGAAATTTGGAGCCCACCATTTTCAATTCTCGATTTTAAATTCCGAACACTCAGGTCTGCAGCCGTAGAAAAAGCCCCAGTCCAATCCATCACGTCAGAAAGGCGGGCGCGATAAACACAAATATAAATCCAATCGCGTAAAGAACGAGCGACGTCGAAAAAAACCAAAAAGACCAGCCGCGAGCCGTTCGGCAGCCTTCCGCTAGTTTGGGGTCGATCGGGCAGGCGGTATATTGATTTTTCCATTGGAAAAATCCAGAGACTGCCAGAAGAACGGCAGCGGCTCCAAATACCAGGCCTTTATTTTCCGACAGCCAGGTCAGCTGGGGAAACACACCAATAATTCCCGCAAAAGTTGCCCCAAATCCTAACATGACAAAAATTGTCGGAATAACACAGCAGACTAGGGTAGCCGTCGAGCCAAGAAGTGCAAAAACAGAAATTAACTTTTTCATAGTTAGTCCCTATCAATTTTTTCGACGTTGAAACCCGCGTCGGTGATGAGCTCCTTGATTTTTTCGTCGGTGATTTCTTCTCCGTGTTTTAGGGAAAGGTTCACCACTTTCTTATCGAGCTTCACGTCGATCTTTTCAACTCCGACCTGGCCAGTGAATTTTTTGGTTAGTCCTTGGGCACAAAACGCACATACCATACCTTTTACGTGTACGACGGCGTGCTTATGATCCGCAAATGCGGCTCCGCCCGAGAAACTGAAAGCTAAGATTAGTAACGTGAGATAGTTTTTCATTATCGACTCCTATTAAAAATGGACCATAAAATTTAAGTTCCAAAGCCCCTGGGTTGTGATTCCCGTCTCCCAAAGAACGCTCTTATAAAAAAGTCGGAGGACGGGCCCAACGCGCATTCTGTTTTGCAGAGCATTCGGCAGGTACAAGGCCTGTAAAATTAGCCAGGAGTGAAGTCCTGAGAAGTCTGTTAGATAGGGCGCAAAACCCGCTCGAAGTTGATACTGAGTGAAGTTGTCGAAACCCTTCGCCCCTAATAGCGTTGCCTTTCCGGAAAAATATACCTCTCGCGTTTCATAGTCTGCTTCGATCGTTCCTTCCCCGGCCAGCTGAGTGAGATTTGATTTTCGGGCTACGCCTATACCGCCGTAGACGTAGATATTGGCCTGAGAGTCATCTCCATTCCACCGTTTCACCAACCACGATAATCGCGGAATGAGGTACTGGCGCTCAGGGCCCTCCATGGTGTCTCGGTAGTAGTTGACTCCCAATGAAAATTGTCTCTCAAAAGAGTAAAGAAGCTGCCAATCAAGCATGTCAGACTGATTGAAGGCCATAAAACTCCAGGCACCCTTAAAGGCCACCGGGTGGGCTTGTGCCGAAAAGGCAAATATTAGTGGGATCGCCAAAAACCCTATACGTTTCAGTAACATAGAGCGGTATACTCCTCAGGAAGGGTTTATTTGCCCTTCCTACAATGACTACGCACGACTTTCCCTTTGTGACCGGTCACAAAAGAATTAGATGGCCGTAGTAACTTATGAGGAGAGAACGATTAGCTCTCTACAAAATGATACGGATGAGTTTCTTATGGTGAGATACCAACAAGGAGAAACTGCGGCTTTTTCAGAGCTGTATTCCCGGCACTCGGGGAAGGTATTTGGCTATTTGAAAAAGCATCTTTCCCAGGCGCAAGCGGCAGACGATCTCCTTCAGATTGTGTTCTTAAAGCTACATGAGAATCGCGGCCGTTATAAGACAAGTTTTCCTTTCTTGCCTTGGCTTTTCTCCATCACGCGCCACGCCATGATAGACGCCATTCGCAAGAAAGCGGCTACGCCTATTGAGGAATCGGCGCTTGAGCGTTTGGCGGGGGCACACCAGGAGCAAGAAGAGCAATCCCAAGAAGTCGCGCTCCAACGCGCGGTGGCGTCGCTCCCCAAGGTGCAAAGAGAGTTGATAGAAATGAGGTTTAAGGAGGGCTTGTCTTTTGAAGAAATCGGAAACCGGCTCCGCGTAAGTGAGCCCACAATCCGTAAGCGAATTAGTCGAACCGTGCAATCATTGAGGAAGGTCTTTAGGAGCGATGGAAATGAATAAAGAAAATCACGATCAGGAAATCTTTAAGGAGTTCCAAGATTTTCTTAAATCAAATACGATTCCCCCTAACTCGGTTTCGCAGTCTCTGTTTTCTCGTATTAGCTTGGATTTAAATCCTTCTTTTTGGTTAGTCTTTTTGAAGCTTGGAACGATTCAGCTGACGGTTGGGGCCTTTTCATTACTTTTTTGTCCTCAGCTTGGGGTTGGACCCTTCTTTGGGGAATATGGACTAATGTACGTCTTTATGCGGTTTGGCGCAGTCGCCTGCACGGCGGCGTGTGCGGCGATCTTCTTTGGATTGAGCATGCTTCTTGGCCTGCTTCTTATTCGACCAGAAGAGTTTCGCGTAGCCCGTCAAATACAACTCATCCACATTCCTGCACTCTCTACGGTGTCACTTATGCTTTTAATGATGGTGGGTGGAGACGGAACGCTGCTCTTTTATTCAGTTTGGTTTTTTGGTGCTTTGCTGGGTGGCAAGCTGAGTACTCAGCTTGTCGTGCACACGCGGCAGGCTAAGTACAAATTGGGTTCGTGAGCGCGCGCCAGCTACGCACGAAATTCTAACGACCCCAACAGCCAAACGTGGCGCCATTCGGGCAAAGGTACGATCGTTTGGCATAATGATGGGCGTAACCGTAGCGTGTGGCGCGCATACCGCACTGGTGCGCATCCACCGTGCATCCCAAATATTTTCCGGTTTCGTCGATTGAATTACCGTCAAAAGAGATAGATTTCAAATCAAGAGAAGTGGCATTTACCACATCCTTAAAACGATCCTCCGCTGCGTTGCATCTTGTGCACCGCTGGTGTTGCCAACAGCATCCGGGATAGCTGACGCAAAGGATCTGTTTAGTGTAAATAGAGCAGCTGTTGGCTGCCGTACCGGGATTAGGAATAAAAACGCTCATCCCGAAAAACAAAATACCTAAAGTTAAAATCCATTTCATACAATTTCCCCCAATGCCTTTAGCCCCATAAAAGTAAATTAAATCAACACCGCCACCAAAGACATTTTTTTGAGTCTTTCCGAAACTTTCATAGAGCAATAGGCGTGCCGAAATAGACGAGCCTGCGAGGCAATAACAGACAGAGTCAAAACGTAATTTTGGGACAGTGGGGTGACCCGCGAGACTTTTTAGCTCGTCGGACGATCAAGCCGGAATTTGTTCGTCTCCCAATTGTTCAAATGCAAAGCACCCTGTGAGTTTTTTGGCTCGCTTTTTCGGCCAGAGAAAACAGCAGCACTAAAGCGATTATAAATAACGCTTTCATCTTTTTAGCC
>JAYVQZ010000435.1:0-4450 GCA_043776735.1 Deltaproteobacteria bacterium
GGTGTCTGACCCCTTCTGATCGTAGGGCAGGAGGGGTCAGACACGAAAAGGGCCACGGCTTCCGACGGGCGGGACGGCGGGGGCCCATAGAAGCAAGTACTTACGACGGATGGAATGGTTCTGTTTTGTCGACGAGGGTTGCGAGTCGTGTGCAGGGTCTTCGCAACCCCTCTATCGAGCTTTCCTATTTCGCCGCTATTGAGTCCAATGAGAATTGGGAGCCTTCCCCATGAAAAATGGTTTTGCCTCCCTTTTCCATGAACTCAACTATGTTAGCGAAATAGATCCCATTGCGGCGGCTTGCAGTTTGAACGACCAGATCATGAGCCATGACCTCAACTAGAATGCGCCTTAAAAGGGTTTGTAATTGGTGATTTCCGACTAGATAAAAAACAAAGTTGAAGTCGGGTTGCAACAGTAGCTCCCGAAATATTTTTCTGTACCTGTTTTCGGACTTGGTGGAAATTTCGACTTCAACTGCGACTACGACCACTTGGTTGGGTGTGGTTAGATGGAACAGTCCATCCGGCACCTTGTAACTTTGCTTCTTTTGTTCCTTTTTCCCATGTCGGGATGCCAGAAGAGATCTGACCTCTGGTTCGCAAAGGAAATTTGAGACGAGGGGACTCTTCTCGAACTCCCTTTGGATTTCCGATGAAAGCCGGTCGTGTTCATAGCCAGTCCGGTAACCGAAACGCTTGATGTTGAGCGCCTTCGCCCTCGTTGCCGGATCGGGAAGCGCTTCGATACCTCTTTTTGTGATGCGGTACCCAAGTTTTGTTGAATTATCGCCGACGAGCGGTTTCAAATAGCCAGCTCTTGAGAGTTTTCCTAGCCTTGCATAGTGATGGCGGCTCTCTGAGAGTTGCCATAACGGCTTAACGTCTTTGGCCGTAATGAACTGACTCCTCCCCGCCATTACCAAAACTTCTTGGTCTCGTGCTGTGAGTTGAAGGTTTTTGGGAGCCCTGCGCGGATTTACCATGCCATTCATCGCTGCCACCGGGCCGGTTCGACTATCAGATATTCAACGTGGGCCGGAACGAAAGTGGTGCCGCGAACCTGGTCATCGACAAAACGAGTTTCGATCCTTGGGGGGATAAGGTTTGGTTGCCCGGACCCGCCCACGTAGTTACTGGAAGATTTTTGGCCTGCGTCTTTGCCTTTATCGAAGGCTTCCTTATTCGACTTATCGACCAATTCGTGGGCAACGTATCCAGACCCAGCGCCAAGTAGTCCGCCCAAGGCACCCCCGATGATGACGTTTCGGGCGCGGAATTGCCCCTCGCGTCCACCGGGAGCAATCATACCCACACCCGCGCCAGCAACGGTTCCCATTCCAGCGCCGAGAAGTGTGGCTTTTCCTGGCGTGCTGCAACCACAGAGCGACAAAAGCGGCAGACTCAGGGTCACCTTTAGAAAGTGCTTCATAATTTCTCCCTTTTCTTATGTTCCGGGTAGCCTCTGGCTACCTAACGTAGTGGGCTTGGTTGGAACTGGGATTTCCGAGATCTGCTTTTCGATTTGAGGAAGGCTGACAGCAGTTAGATCAGGCTTCTTATCAGCCTTCACACGCACCACCTTGGTGCCTTTGGGATGGGGTATGGCGACGACTGCCTCACCGGTACCAAGATTTCGAATCACGTTGGGGTGAAAAATGAATTCTTCCACCTCTCTGAGCGAGCCGTTTCCCGTCCGTGTTTCGCCAAGGGCCCCCTTTACTTTCTGTTCAGTGGTTTTCTCTACCGTCCTGGTGCCGAAGCTTTTGGCAAAGTACTCACTGGTCTCCGGATCATTAGTGCGCATCACCACTTTCACGTTGGTGTTTGTGAGCACAATATTTCTAAATGCCGGGCTCACTTTGTCCAAGTCACCCAATGCCTGATGCGAAAATACGACGCCGATGTTTGCCGAACGAGATTTATTGAGAAGCGCAGCGAAGCCTGGATAAATGTAGTCCTGAAAGTCATCAAGGTAGCAGGAGAAAAACCCTGGCTTTTGGGCTAATCCCAGATGCCTTTTTGCCACGGCACTTTGAAAGCATTGGAGCACCAATTTTCCGGTGGCTTCGGCGAGAAAGGGATAATACATCGTCGGAAGCTGGAAATAACAGATCCGCCGTTTTCGTAATACTTGTTCAAGTTGAATATCGGGCTCTTTGGCATTAAATAGTGGGGATACCTTTCCCGAGACGAAATGGCTGAGATAGGCATCGAGGCCTGATGTTTTTTCCGTGCGGTCCCTGGGTGATTCCTCAATAAATGAGGTGAGCGTTCGTTTTAAATCCTCATCCTGACTTGCCTGAGTCCAAACCCGTAGTTCCTCCATATCGGAAAGAAGCCTTTGGACGAGGCGAATCGTCGGGGTCACCTTGCGTTCATCGATCAGCGTCACCAGGGCTAGGAAGATCTTGTACTGGATATTTCGATAGTACTCATTTTCAAATGGAAAACTTGAAAAGACGCGTTCGACGATTTCGTGAGGAGTCCCGCCGTCGAGAGGATTAAATGAGGAGGAAGAGCCCACATCCGCCAGGGAAAATAATCTGAAATCATCCTCCCGGCCGGATGCTACGACATAAGCATAAAGTTTATCGAGAAAGGACTTATCCGATTTTCCGTCAATGATGATAAGCCCCGAGCCGTTTTCAATGTCCTTAATAATTAGAGGGAGAATGAAACTTTCTGTTTTGCCAGCGTTCGTCGTGCCGATAATCTGAATGTGAGACGTTCGAAAGGCCTGTTTTAAGAAAACCGCTTCTCCCCGTTCATCCTTTCCGATGAGTACCGCCGTGCTGTCGCCTGCGGTGATTTCCTTTTTGTAGTTGTAGTCCTGGTAGCGGTTCCAAAGGTAAGCCGACACAAGTGCGACGAGGGTCAACGCGACTACTGTAAATAGCAGGGTGAACTGAATGCGATGGGCATGAAGTGCTGCTAACACATTGGGCATTTGGCGCTCATAGAGTTTGAAAGCGAAAAATGCACCTGCGGCGTAGAGCACGAGCATCATGCTTTGGTCATTTAAATCTTTATTTTCCTTCATGGGGAAAACTCCTTTTCTAAATAGAGAATGAACTGGGAGCCGCTAGGGACTTCGAGAAAGGGTTTTAATCTTTCCGCGTCATCTGCAAAGGACTTGGCCTGATCGAAAGACGAACTGGCGAGGCCGTTGAGTAATCCGTTTTTGAGGCTTCCAGGCTCAAAAGCCATGCCGTACTGGCCTTTTGATTCCCGATCTTTCATTCCCTGAGCGAGACCACCTACGAAATTGCCGAAAAATCGCCCACCTTGCCTCTTTAAAGTCCTGGTGTGGAAATTGCCGGTAATACCTGATGAGCCGTCGCTAAGAAGGGCAATGGCTGAAATTGAGTGCTGGTCGCCTTCGGGGAAAACAAGAGTGTGAAAGCGAACCTGAAGCCGCTCGGTGGCGTCATCAAGCATTCCTTGTCCGATGGCGCGCGTTCCGTTTGGGATGAGCATTCCGCCCTTCCAATCAATCGCCTCGGGAATTTCAGCGATGACGGGGCTGTTGCTGTCAGTCGAAAGCACACTATTTACGAGTTTTGCTGAGATGGTGGTGCCCATTGGGAGCTTGTCTCCACTATTTCCTGACTCTGACCTTCGCACTACTTGAGAAGCCATGAATTGCCGCGGCGCTCGCGCCGACGCCACACGTCCACCTCCTTCGGTGAATGGGTCAGAAGTATTGCCAGGGTTGCCGTTTGTGTCGGGGTGCGTCTCGTGATTCTTGGTCTGATTCGCCGATGAGGTCTCACCCTTTTGGTCTTTTGAATCGGGAGTGAAGGCGATGAGAGAAACGACAGTCACTGTCAAAAACAGGCCGCCCGCGATTTTGATGTTCCCCCACTTAACTTTTCTTCGCTTCGTAAACGGGCACGGCTCCTCCATAAAATATTTATCGAGCTTGGCTTTCATAGGAAGCCCTCACTTTTTATGGCGGTTGTTTTGGGTTCCGAGAGCTACCTTGATCTCCTGACATGCCTGGCGTTTCAAAATCTCCGGCCTAAACGCAAGAGTAAGCTTGGAGGTGAGTTTTGGTGATTTCAGTCGAAAGAGAAGACTTCCGCGAATCGTCGAGTCGTCTCCTGGAATTTGAATTTTTTCTAAGTACAGGGTCTCAACGGTGACCAATTTACCTGCGAGACGAAGACGCAGATCCTCCGGTGTAAAATCCACTGCTTTTATTTTGCCGCTTGATTCTTTCGAGAGGCTAAATGCCAGAACCGCCCATGGCCGATCTTTTGGGTATGAGAGGGACTCAACGCCTAACTCGATCCCGCCGCAATGCGACCTGAGCTTTAACGGGACCGTGACCATGGTTCCGGCGGTGGGATCGGAATCGACTATACCTGCGACTTCCGCGCCGAAATCCATTACGTGTGCCTCTTTGACCCGCTTTCTTTTGACCTGGACTACGTAGTCGACACTTT
>JAYVQZ010000436.1:0-4425 GCA_043776735.1 Deltaproteobacteria bacterium
ACTGAGGTTTCCAGAAAACGTCTTTTTTCCATCGACAGATCGTGGGGACTTATCCAACCCAATTTTTCAAAGCAAAAAAATCCGAGTACCTCAATGAGAGAGGCGACTCCCCAGTAAACTCCGGATTTAGTGCCGGACATGCAAATGGCCACCATCGGAACTGCCGCAAGCCACATCAACGGCGGAGAACCCTGGCCTCCACTGAAATAGGCGGTATAGGATAAAACAGAGAAGAGATACAGAGTAAGAAGGTTTCCGGCGAGCTGGATCTTTTTACTAAGTCTAAGAACCAGCGGGACGAGAGAGCCCAAAAGCCCTCCTAATAGGATGCCGAAACCCACGACAGGCAACTCAAGAACAAATGCGTAAACCGCGCCATAGACAGGCGCCCAGAAAGAAACGGCGAAGGCGAAGATAACCACCAAATTGGCGCGACGCCTGGTCTCCACATCGGCGTTTTTAAGCTCGGCGGGAACAAAAAACTCGATGAGGTTAACCCCATAATCAAAGACGCTTTTCCATCCTTCGTGCTTCATTAAAATCGTACGGCGGGCCACACGCCGAAACCAATCCGCCGCAAACATCCGCGCTTTTTGTCGATGAGTAAACTGCGTCTCAAACCCCCCGCGTTCATAAATCTCAGCGCATTCCTTCCGGCGAATCTTCCCACTTGTGGTCTTGGGAAGTCGCCCTGCCATTACGAAAATAATCTCGGCAACGTTAATCCCGAATACATCCTGAACTTTTTCTTCCATCGCTTTGCGCAGTGGTTCTCTCTCCGAAAATGATTGGGGACCTAACTCTGCCACAACGATCAGCTCTTCGGTCTCCTGCCCGTTGACGAGGGAAAACGCTACGACTCGTCCCATCCGAATTCCGGGGATTTCGGCGAGATGGCGTTCGATGTCTGAGGGGTATAGGTTTAGGCCCGCAATAATAATGAGATCCTTTTTCCGATCGATGACAAAGAGTTTTCCCTCAACCAAATAACCGATGTCACCGGTTTTAAGCTCTTTACGAGGGGGAACCGCATTAAGGGCGTCGGAGAAATAGCCGCTACTTACTGAGGGGCCACTAATTATGATCTCTCCCACTTGGCGATCGCCTAAAACCTCATCTGTTTGGAGGCTTACGATCTTTACTTGGTGGCCAGGAAGCGCTTTTCCCACTGAGACGCACGAAATTGCCCGCTCCTGCTTAGTGGGGGTAGCTCGCCCTTGCTCAACCAATAGGAACCGGTCTACAGTTTCGAAAGAAGCCTCCTCGTTTAGCGGAGGAAAGGTGATAGCAAGAGTGGCTTCCGCCATTCCATAAACGGGAAAAAATGCCGATCGCCGAATTCCAAACTCTAAAAATCTCTGGTTGAATTCGCCAATCACTTTGGCATCAATGGGTTCAGCACCACAGAATGCCAGTCGAAGTGTCGAGAGATCCAAACCGGATAATTCCCAATCAGGGGCTCTTTTTACAACCACAGAATACGCAAAGTTGGGAGCTACTGTCATCGTGGCATGGTACCGGTGAATCGCCCAGAGCCAACTGGACGGTTGAGCGACGAAATTTAACGGAGACATGAGAAAGGTTGGTACTTTCCAATAGAGTGGAAATAGCAAACCACCGACCAAACCCATGTCGTGGTGTAAGGGTAGCCAAGACATCACTCGGTCAAATCCTGAACGAAAATCGACAGCAAGTCCCATGGCAGCGAGATTGGATGAGAGGTTTCGGTGGGTAATGACGACGCCCTTGGGACTGCCGGTACTTCCCGAGGTGTATTGGAGGAAAATGGTGTCGTTTTCCTTGGGAAAAGGAAGCTCGCGATCGCCTCTAACTCTTTCTAGAACCAAAGCGTTGGCGCGGACTTGGCTGATGTGCTGGCAATTAATTTTTGCTATCGTTTCGTCTTTATTTTTTTTCCACGAACCAACATCGTCTGAGACGACAAGTGCGGGGCTACAATCTCCCACCACACCCCGAATCCGTTCCTCAAAAGCGGGCATTTTTCCAAAACCACGAAATGGAGGGAGCGGCACAGCCACTAAGCCGGCTCTGGCAATCCCTAAAAGAGTCACAATGAAGTCGATTGGGTCCTCGATCAAAATTAAGACCCGACTTTTTTCGGCTAGCCCTAGAGATCGGAAATAGAGCGAGAGCGAAACGGCTTCGGAGTTCAGTTTTGAAAAACTTATGGTGTCTTCAACAAACTCGCCACTGCGAAGACTTAAGCGGCTCAAAGCATTTCGTTTTGGATCGGTGGCAGCGTGGTGCGCAATATGATTCCAAAAAAGCGGAGCGTTTTCAATCCTATCAGGAAAGATTCCTTCCTCCGCCGGTGCAGGAAGGTGAATCTGATGCTCCCATTCAGTTAGATTTTTTTCTAGTCTTCCCATAGCGATAGCCCAATACCTCAAGAGCTTTATCGGCAGGAATGTCTCAAAAATTGAGAAATCAGCATTTTCTTTAATGCGGCAGGTCGCCCGATTCGTGATGAGGCTGGGGCTCCCGAACCTTTAGTCCGAGAGATTGGTCAGACATAGGGGAAAGAGGATCAGAGTAAGTCGGGGATTTACTCTGGTGAGGAATTACGCGACATGGCTCTCGGACCGCCAAGATCCACTAACCTTCTTAACGTCTCCAAAACATCTTTCGGTAGAAGCTCCGACACCGAAGTAGAGCTAAGTATTTCAGCTTTAAGCCACTTCTTGGTGGCGTAGCGAGAAAGACAGAGATGAGAAAGAGGAAAGCCGACCATTTCCCTGGCTACTACATCTCCATAGGCGAGATGGGCCAATCTATTTTCTGAAATTGCCTTTAGCAGGCCTGACATCCAGCTTGCGATAAGGGCCTTAACCGGAATTTGGTCAGAACCTATTTCTGCATCAGGAAGTAGGGGATTTGCCATCTTTTCGGCCCAAATACGCGCTCTAGCTTGTTCGCAATGAGGTGCGACCGCACGAGAAAGATCTGAGGAAAAGGAAGTTCCCCACGCCTGGGCCCAACTAGAAGGCGAGTCGTAAAATCCAAAACCGCGCAATGAGCGGGCCACGTCGTCAAACGACAGTCCCTGCTGGAATAGTCTTTCCATAGCTGACAGAGTCATTTTCCAAAAATCGTTCAAGTAGAAGTCCCCGCCTCCCTGAGAAAGGATTGTCGAAAAGCCCAACTTATGAAAAGTGAATGCCAATTCTGAGCGAACCTCTTCAGACTCCACATTGCGTAACTCAACCAGCTTTTTGTTTGAAAGATAGCCAGGCCAGTAAACCGCTGACACCACTTGGGAATTTTTCTCGCTACTTCGTATTGGCGCATGCCCTAGAAGAAAGGGGATGGGACTGTGATTTCGGATTTGCAAGGAAAGGCCGTTCCCTTTTTTTTCAATGTCCGTTTCTATATGAAACTGAAAAGATTCCGGAGTGTGGCTTACAAAAGAACGAGCCCAGAGTTCAACGGTTTTAGGACAAAGCAACGTCAGTGTCGAGGGTACCGATTCTAATCGCCCCCTCTCCGCCAATATTCTTGCCGACTGACGGACAAAGAAAAAACCCTGAGCCTTTTTTGACTCCGGCCGCATCACCGACTCCGCACTGGTCTTTAGCTCTCTTCTTGAAGTGAGTTCATTAAAATCTTGGGACTTAGCGCCAATTTGTAAAAGATGGAAGGTGTCTCGGTAGACTTTTTGGACCTGCAAAGGCAGCGCGGATAATCTAGATTCAATACTGTCCCAGAATGTTTCATGGACACTGGGAGGCCGGTGTTTTTTTAAGTATTGAGCCAACAATGTGGGAAGTGAAATCGCTAGTTCATTCTCCCAATTTTTCAGCGGAATGACTCGCGAGACCAGGCCAAATCGTTTTGCAGAGGTTGCATCCCATTTCTCACCCCAGAGAACAAAATCAGAAGCTTTTTCCAGGCCCACTAGTGGAGGAAGAAGTTGGGTCCCCCCAAAGGCCGGAACAAATAGATATTCCGCAAGCTCGGTCATGTAGAAATAGGTTTCCGCGGAGGCAATCGCAATTCGGTAAGTGCAGTGCGAAATAAACTCAACCCCGCAACCAAAGCAATTTCCTTTGACCACAGCAACAGTGGGAATCGGGCAGGTTTTTACCGCTAAGTAGGCCTGGCGTGTGGGTGCGGTCAATTTAACCGCCTCGTCTACGGTCTTGATGGCGCTGGCCAGCAGTAAGCCGACGCCGTTGATAAAGCTGGCCGGCTTTCGGGAGAGAAAGAGAACCGCGCGATGAACGTCCGGATCTACGGCCTTCATAACTTCGGTAAGCGCGTGGGCTGTAGGGTGATCGAAAATATTGATCTCTGAAAAAGGGGTATCAAACCAGACGTAGAGGTACTGGCCTTTAGTTTCGCTGGAAATGGGCATGGGGATGCGTTTTCCTGTTGAAGCGCTAGCTGCTATGGTCAGACATTATT
>JAYVQZ010000437.1:0-17319 GCA_043776735.1 Deltaproteobacteria bacterium
CAAGTTGCGTCAACTCGATAACGGTAACCAAAGGCGCCGGGAAATTGCTCAGAGCTACCTCTCCGCCAGCATCTCCGATTTCTCTCCGGTCTTGCCGCGCTCCGGTAGCACAGGCGTCTTTCACCTCTTTGTTTTAAGGGCTCCTAACCGAGCTTATTTAATGGAACAACTTAAACAGAAGGGAATTCAAAGCGGAATTCACTATCCCTTACCGGTTCACCTCCAGCCCGCTTACCGGGACAGAGTTCGCGTGGTGGGTAGTATGAAATATACGGAAAAGGCGGCCGAGCAAGTGTTGTCATTGCCACTATATCCCGAGCTAACCTCAGACGAAGTAACTGAAGTGACCCTCGCTCTCAAAGAACTTACCAAGGGAGCACGCCATGCCGCCTAAGGGGCAGATTCAAGGGCTCGTGATTCGGCAGTTACAGCGTTTTGCCGACGAAAGAGGCGATTTTCGCGAGATACTGCGCGCGGGAAATTCGGAAATTGAGGTCCTCAAACAGGTATCAGCGTCAGTGGTTTTTACCGGGGTCATCAAGGCGTGGCACCTTCACAACTTGCAGACCGAAGCAATGACTCTAGTTTCGGGCGTGGCACGCTTTGTATTTGCTGATCGGCGCGACAGTTCGGTGACCAAAGGGAAAATTGATGAGTTTGTGGTGGATGCCAACTCAAGCCCTCTACTTTTTATTGTCCCTCCCGGAGTGGCGCATGGATACCGCATTGCCCAAGGACCGGCGGTAGTGATCTACCTGACCTCGCATATTTATGATCCCAAAGATCAAATTCAGATCCCCCACAATTTTCCTGAGATTGGTTATCTATGGGCCGCGCCTGAGATTCGCTAAAAGATGGGATTATGAATCAAAGCATTCCACTAAGTCAGTTGGTAAACAAAAGAGTCGTGGTCACGGGGGCCTCGGGCTATCTAGGGACGCAAATTTGTCGAGAGTTGCTTAGGCATCAGGCGACCGTGCTAGCCCTTACCGGGAAGAGATCGCTTCCAGTGAATTTAAGCGATCCTAAGCTAAAAACGTCTCCCTGCAACCTAGAGACCGATGACTTCTGGCAAGTCGTCTCTTTTTCTCCTGAGACCGTAATCCACCTGGCGGCGCAGACCAGCCATTTCTGGGCAAATCAAAACCCAGAAAAAGACTGGGAACTTAATGCCCGTCCGGTTCTTCGATTGGCAAAGGCCATAGGAAAGTTGAAGGAAGTTCGGATCATAATGGCATCCACTGTTACGGTTTTAGGTTCCTCCCAGGCCTTCTCCGACCTTGTTCCGGCTGACGAGTCTATTCCCTGCGAACCCAATACAATTTATGATGCTCACAAGCTCCTCGCCGAGAGTTACCTTCGTTCCAGTGGAGTGGATTTCACCGTGCTGCGCCTTTCTAACGTCTACGGAGACAGTGCGACACGATCTGGTCCTGACCGAGGAGTGATTCAAAGTTGGATTAAAAAAGGGATCTCCGGAGTCCCCCTCACCGTTTTTGGTTCAGGCGAATGGCATCGGGATTATGTGCATGTCTCGGATGTAACCCGAGCTTTCCTGCTGGCCGTTGTTGCTGATTCTGATGCCGTAAGGGGAAAGGTTTTTAATGTCTGTGGGGGCAAAGGAATCACCATCGCTTCAGCAGTAAAGACTATTGCGACGCGGATTCAAGCAGCAACCGGAAAAGTAGTTGCGGTTGAAAATATTGAAAAGCAATTGGATGAAATCAGCCGACGAAGTTTTGTTGGAAGCTTTCGACGGTTCGAAGAAGCGACAGGATGGAAACCAGAGATTGATTTTGAATCGGGAATAGAAAGCGCAGTCAAAGCAATGTTAGCACTGCCTTGCTAGCTCCTCACCCAACGTCCTGCTTTTTTCGTGCGACTAAAACGTAGCCATACCGGGGAAAAAACGGCGTAAGCTGATCGAGCAGTTCGCACAGCCGGGAAAACTGGCGCACCACAAATAACAAAAAGAGTTTGAGCTTTAGCCACTTCGTGTGCCCCTCCAAACGAACCGTTAGCGCCTCATTTTCCCGATTATTGCGGAGAAGAATCAAATCAAAAATGGTCTGAGCAAAAAAAGTTATCGGCCCCAAATAAAACTGTTTTTCCACTATCTCCAGGCCCGCTGTTACCAAAACTGATTCCAACTCTTCCGCTTCTATATCCGCAACGGCACCGACGGCCCGAACCACTCCGTGTCTTTTTCTAAAGCCCAATAACCTGTCTCCGTCATGCGTCTGCATCCCCGAAACCAAAAGAACTCCTCCACTGGTCAAAGCAGCAGCGGCGGCGCCCATAATCATTTCCCAGTCCCTAAAATAAAAGACCGTATCCACAAGATGAATGCGATCAAAGGCTGATTTGTGCTCTTTAAGAAAATCGCCGGCCGGCTGGGCGACAAAATTTCCTTTAAGCAGCGACGACGAGAGTTTGAGACGTTTTGGCTCGATGTCTAAATAGGTCCAGCGTTCACCATCGGTAAGAAAAGAGGTGATTCCGCCATAGCCGGTACCAACATCTAGTCCGGCCTTCGCTAAGGGCATCGATTCGACGATTCGCATTAACACTTTTAACTTCACATGTTTTCGAGGCAGACTAGAAGCTAAAGAACGAGCGAGACGTCCTAAAGGGGTAGATTTTCTCGATTCAAACCGTTCTAAAATGGCGGCCAGGTCATTAGCCAGCACCTTAACATCATAATGCCTCTCTGCGTTATCTCTTCCGCAACGTGAAATCGTACGCCGCAACTCAAGCGAAGAGATCATTCGCTTAGTCTGCTGTACAAAGCTACGACCCGGCCCGTTTCCATAAAGAAGTCCGGTGCGCCCTTCTTCAATCATAGTCCGATTCAAGCCGACGTCTGCAGCGAGGCAGGGGACCCCCGCGCTGAAATAGATCACTGCTTTATAGCCAAAACGGTAGAGATTGAATGGCCGATCGTCCATCGGAACCAAACCGATGTCCATCCGCTTAAGCGCGGACAGCTCTGCTGGCAAAGACCACGGAAGATTTTCGATTTCAAAATCAGGAGAGTGGATAGCCATCCCGCCTAGGTTGAGAAGCTTTATAGGGGAGTTCTTGGCTAACTCACCAATCTGCGGCAATAGTGCCTCTAAAAGATACGTAGTGCTTGGGCTGCCAATCCAACCCAAGACAGTTTTCTCGGTTATTTCTTTGTCCGGCAGATGGAACGGATAGAAACTAGTGTCGACCGGAGAGCAGATTACGTGAACCTCGCGAGCATGGATCTGAGCAAACTGCCGTATCAACTCGTTGTCAGTAATAACCACTTTGGCTACACGCAGCATTCCCAACAGCGAGTGTTCGCGGTACCGGCGTATCCAGCTCCCTAGGCTCGTTTTCTCGCCCGACGAAGGATGTCCGAGCCAAATGGGGTCGTCGAAATCAAAAATTATGTTCTTGTTAAATAGGTGCAGTAGTCGGCGCATTCCAAAAGGGAGCACGTCTTTTTGAACAAATACAGCGTCGTAGGAAAGGGCTTCAAAGAGATGAAAAACTCTAGAGAAATAGCTCCAAACTACGTGACTAAGCGCCGAAAACAATCCTAAAGCTCGCTTCTCCTCGGCCAATGCTCTTAGTACCTGATAGCCACGCTTGGTCAGCAGAGGACGGACGGTGACGTCGTAGCCACGCTGCCTTAGCAACGGTAAAAACTGGTAGACACGAACTCGGGAGCTTGCAATGGAATCGTCGTACTGAGTGAGGAAAAGGATCTTGCCGCATATTTGCGTTGTCGAATCGGAAGCAACGGGGCCACTGGAGAAAAGAGCTGTGGACGGAGGTCTCACTACGATGCCTTTCGCGCACGCACCGCTTCAAATCCCTCTACGGAACGGACAGCATAAGGTCGACGTTCCGTGGATTCAAAATAGATCCGAGACATGAGCTCGGAAAGAAGCCCAATACCAATGAACTGAATCCCTGCGATTCCCAAAAAAATAGTCATAAAGAAAAGTGGATTACGATTTATAGAAAGCTCGGTAAGAAACTTCTGGGCCAACGTGATTACCGCACAAAGCGCCGAGCTTGAAAAAAACAAAAGAGCAAACGAGCCAAAAATGTGGATAGGCTTACTTTTGAAGTGATCCAAAAACCAGACTGTCATAAGGTCCAGAACTACCTTAACCGTGCGTTCGAGGCCATACTTCGATTTACCACTCGAGCGGGCGCGGTGATTAACGGGAATGGAGATTACCTTAGCTCCTGCGCCAATGAGCAAAAGTCCAAGGAGGCGGTGCATTTCTCCGTAGAAAGAAAGATCTTTAAGAATCACTTTTCGGAAGGCTTTTAACCCACAGCCAAAATCTTTTAGTGAGGTTTTCCATGAGACGCGGATGAGCCAATTAGCGATGATCGAAGGTACTTTTCTCGTTAGCCAAGAGTCTTTACGTCCTCGACGCCACCCCATGACACAGTCGTACCCTTCGTCTATTTTTTCCAGAAGCCTTGGGATATCGGCCGGATCATTCTGTCCATCACTGTCTAACGTGATAAAAACCTCACCCACCCCATGATCGAAGCCCGCCGCTAGGGCCGCTGTCTGTCCGAAATTTTTTCGCAATGTAATGAGACGCATCTCCGGATAGGTGGCCAACAGCCGTTCCAAAATCTCACTCGTACCGTCTGTACTGCCATCGTCCACCGCGACAATTTCAAACTGTTCTCTTTTCGACGCCAAGGCGTCTCGAATTTCTTCAATGAGCGGCTCAATAGCTCCGCTTTCATTGTACACGGGAAGAATAATTGAATATTTCACTTTATTTTTCATGCGCGGAGTTCATGTTCTTCAGGAGACGAATGGTCTCCTGGACGCCCCGACTTAGGGAGCCTTGTGTAACGAAACCTAATTTTTTAATTTTTTCCGAACTAACCTTGAACGACAGTTGATTCATAATGGCCTCGTCAACGAGAGTCACCTTAACTGAAGGTATCCACTGGCGAATTTCACTTACAACACCCTCCACGCTTTCATTTAGCGTGACGACGTTGTAAGTCTGCCCGGAAAACTCTCGCTTCTCGATGAGAAAAAACATCGCATTTATCGCATCAGTGAGATCGCAGTAGGGGCGTACCTGATGCTGAGCGGAACGCCATACCGACAGAGGAGAACCCAGCGAGGCCTGCCAGCAAAAACGGTTTACCGCTGTGTGAAAGCGCATTCCAGGTGAAATTCCAAAAATGGTGCCAAGGCGGATGGTCACTCCTTTGAGGCCACGCTTTATGTACTCCAGAATCAGCCGCTCTTCAGAAAGTTTGCATTCCGCGTAGGGACTTTGGGGATTCAATTCTGATTCCATGCATGCTTCGTCGACTTCCGTTTCAGACGTTCCATACACGCTCGTAGAGGAAAGAAAGACTAGTGGCACTCCCGAGGCAGTGCATTGCTCGGCAATATTTCTAGTTCCTCCCAAATTATTATCAAAGAACTCCTTAGAACGGGCGACACTGGAAGGGGCATCAGTCATGGCTGCAAGATGAATGACAGCGTCGGCACCGTCCAACGACTCTTTAATTAAATCCTTTGTTACGTCTTTCTGATGGAAGCTGTATCGCGCTGTTTCTGGCAAGGAGAAGAGCGATCCGTACCGAAGTGTCGACAGGTTATCTATCAATTCCAGCTCTGAATTTGGAAAATGGACTGCTGCCTCTCTTATCAGACGAGACCCTATGTGCCCTAACGCTCCCGTGATTACAATCTTCACTTGCGACCCACGGGGTTAAGGTTAAGCTTTTGAAACTCGCTGAACTTACGAATGTAGTCAGACTCTGAATAGGGCTGATCGGTAAAAACCGTGAGCAGAGTGCCAGTATCTAAGTACCGCTGCCTGGCCCAGAACATTGGAGGGACCCAGAGAGCCTTAGTCGCAGAATCTAAAAGATACTTTTTGTTCTCTTTGGCGTCGTGAATCTCAACCTCTACTCGCCCTTGAATTGCCATCATAACCTGATGACACTCTCGGTGGGCATGGTCGCCCCTAACCTGGCCTTTAGGTACGTCAAAAAGAAAGAAGACTCGTGCGATGGGAAACGGAAGTTCTTTACCTCCGGTAACAGCGATCAATGATCCGTTGGGTTCGTCGAATCGCACCAAATCTAGCATAGTCGGTTCGACCAGAGGCGGCGTAACAAGAACAGCGGCTTTTCTGGATTGGGGCATAGCTTCTCTTTTTTCTACGGTGGAAAATACGAATTGGCGGTGAGTACTTTTATAATATCATAAAAACGGGCTTATTCATCGCGTCAAGGACGGGCAAAAACACGCCACCCTGCAAAACGAGTCTCTGGCCGAGGCACTTCCCGGTAGGCCGGGTAGTAGGTTTCCACAAGTTTATAACCCTGACCCAGCTCCACGAGAATAAACTCAGGATTTTTTGGAGCAAATTCAAAAAAATGGAGTGGCTTCATCGGCAAACGGCTTTTATTGATCTCCTGCACACTGACGCCGGAATGATAGACCATTTTTTCCGCGAGAAAGTGGCTTAGAGGAAATTCAGGAAAGTAAAACTTTCCTGGTTCCTTCCTAATCGCCTGCCACGAAACGTAATCGTTGGATTTCTTCGCATAATTTAATGGCCATGAATAAGTATACAACTGCGGCAAAGTGCAACCGACAACGAGAGCGAGCGCCAGTACAGTCCCTTGAAAAAGCCGCTTCTCATTTCGGAACCCCTCTAAAAAAACCAACAGGGCAATCACTGCACTATAGAGAAATACGCTAATGAAATTAGCCTCGCTGCCATACTTATTTGCTCCCATTACCGCCATCGGAAACAGACCTAATGATAATAACCCCATCACACGCAGTGGTGTAACGGGCCAAGTTTTCTGTTTTGTGGGCCAAAGAGCAGTAAGAGGAGAAATTAAAAACAATGTCTGACTTTGAACCAGAGGCAGCGCTCCTTTGACCGCATTGAAGAAGGATTCACTCCAGGGATGAGGAGGGCCATCCACGGCAACCGTAATACTTGTGATACTAAAGACAATAATGTGCTTCCAATAAATCCCAAGCTCATGTCGCCAGGCTAGCGGGACTAGTAAAGCCACAGTAACAAGCGCAGTGTGGGCAAGAAATACAATACACTCTTTACGATACCCACCAAGTGCTAGTGTGAAGGCGAGGACCAGAGGAACTGGTAGGTAAATAATTTTAAATTGGACACTCAGAGCTGCAAAAACACCACTCCACCGAAGCCACTTTTCTTTCCCGGGCTCAAATGATCTCAGTAAAAAGTAGGCGGCCATAATGATCGATCCGAGAGCGGGAGCATCGACATGAATTCGAAAGGCAGATTCGCTGAGTCCCAATGAGACGAGTGAGTAGAATGAGAAGAAAAGAAATGGCACCTGCCAGGCTTTAATGAAGGTACGAAAAAACAACAAAGCAGGAACAAAGTAGCACGCGGCACTAATTGTAGAACCAAGACGCAAAGTCACCGTAAGGTCAGAGAAAAGTGTAAGCGGAAGAAAGAGGAAGGAGCCCCAGAAACCATTCATGCCATGTATGAGGACGCCTTCGAAGCCAACCCAGAACAAACCTTTTCCGCTTGCTAAAGCAAAGGCACCCATTGCTCTCTTGGAGTTCCAATCGTGTGGATAGACTGAGGCATTGGCAATGTGCAACCCAATGAGAACGAAAAGGAGAAACCAAAGAAGCAAAATGATTGGCGGCTGGGTAAATGGCGTTCCGGATTTTCGAGGGCTACCTACTTTTGATGAGTAAGCGCCACTGCAGGGAAACATCCAGAATCTCATCACTTAATTGTAGCATAGAGTCATTCGGCGCCTCGGTTCGATAGAAAGGAAAACTTCGGCGCCTCCGTCATTCAAAAACATAAAACGTTCGCACTAATTTAGACAACGTATAAATAATATTGGACAATAAATAATGCTATGTGTTAGCGATCGGCCGTTGGTCCTTTAACTGAATGGAGATCGTAACTATGAAAAAATTTCTCGGTTTCGCTGCGGGGGCCGTGAGCCTCTTATGCGCTTCGTCCCAGGTCGCTCTCGCAGACAATCCGCCTAACCTTCAACTGAGCGAGCCAAAGTTCATTGGAGACGGTTGCACTAAGGACGATACCGAAGTGGCATTGACGGAAGATAAACAGAGCCTAAGCATTCTGTTTAGCAAGTATCAGGTCTCAAGCAATGCTGCGGGTGAGAACCATCGCAAAAAGTGCGACATTCGCATTCCTGTGAAAGTTCCCGCTGGATTTAGCATCTCAATTATTTCCAGCGAATTCCGAGGCTTTAATTTTCTTCCTCGGGGAACGAAGGCCACACTTTCTGCCGAATATTTCTTGGTGGGAGGACGAGGTCCCAAATTCAATTATAATTTTCCCGACAGGAACGTCGAAGATTCCACTGCTGATAGTAAGGGCCTGCTAAAAGGCGAGTTCTATCGTAAAAACGAAATTGAGGCCACAGCCTTGGTTTATGGTCCCTGCGGAAAAGACACCACGATTGCTATCAAAAGTAGCCTTGATGTGACTTCCAACGCCAACGGCGACAAGGCCGACAGCAGCTTGGATAGTTTGGACATTACTTCCAAGACGCCTGTGATCTACAGACTCACGTGGAGAGCCTGCAAAAACTAGATCTACTGTTTTCCTTTAGCGGCGTTGGAGTGATTGAACTCCAACGCCCTTTTTCAAAATTAACGGCAGGGGATGTATTGAAACTGACCACCTAAGTGCGTGGTGAAATCGATAGAGTCCATAGCAAATGTGGCTTGCCCATCGCGATGGCAGGCCAAAGTGTCTGCGATGAGCTGAGTCTTAATACGCAACACCATCGCGCCACCGCATTTAGCGGACGTTACCGATCGATTCGGTTGATAGAAAAGATCTTCATTCACCGGTCCGTGCCCTCCAAATATCGTCAGACCGCTACTAGTGGTGACGTTTCCACTCGTGATGCGGTTCTCAAAAATGGCCCAGTCATAATCTGTTTTTTTGGACAAGAATCGAAAGCCGCGATAGTCCATTTTATTGACCTTGATTTTAAAGCCAGAGGGAACGGAGAGAGGAATGAAAACCTCGCACAATTTTGCGTCGTGGGATTTTCCGGCACTTGATCCAGTATTTACTTCGAAGGTGGAAAATAGAACGGAGACAGTTTTCCCATCGGCGGTGATAGCAAAATCTGTATCGGCCGGTGAACACCCTTTTCCACTCAAAGTAATAGGGCCCGATACGGTGGCCTCCTCAGCCTTCGCTGCGGGAGAGGAAAATAACGCCGCTATTGCTAAAATCACTGACAGCCAACCGAACTTTTGCATCAACCGCTCCTTGTTGAGAGGCCATAGGAGCAAACCCCGTGCCTTTGGAATCCAGAAAAAACGCAGCAAAATCAGACCCTGAATTCTTAAGAATACGGCGATAAGTGGCTAACGATGTCCTGCCCGAAAAACAATTCGGCACTTCCGAATTATCTAAAATTCAGTTATTAATGCTTTGGGGCAGGCGGGTGTTTTTTATGAAAAATGGTCTTCTTGTTACCGTGATCTTCTTCGGAATGTCGTACACGACGCAGGCGTCGGTAATCGAAACAGGGGAAACCAAAGCGGCAGGGAATGCCTGTGCCAGGGGCCAGGTGAAACTGGTAGTCCGGGATGACAGACTGCAGGTCCAGTTCGAAGCCTTCAGGGTAAAATCTGGTGAGCGAAAGTCTTGCAACTTAGCCGTTCCGATCCAATGGCCAGCTGGGAAAATCCTCGTTGTGGGCGAACTCCGGGCAAAGGGCCTCAATGGACCGAGCCAAAAAACGCCAGGGCACTTCGGTATCGAAATCTTCTCTCCTGGCAAACGGGGAACGCCCTTCTCCGTATCGCTTCCGGATTCTCAGGGGGCTTTTGAACAGATCGCCCCTGGGAAACATTTCCGATCGGCGTGTGGAGGTAATACGATACTTCGCCTGAATTCCCATTTAGAAGGTGGACAGGGCGACATCACCCTCGACCAACTCGAAGCCAATCTCACTCTTGAACCTTGCACGTAGGGCCTTGGGGTCGTCTTGCTCCGCTGAGAAACCGTCTGTACAATGGGAGGGACCTCATGAAAAAGCCTCCCCTTACAGACCCCCTAGTTTTCCAAGTCTTCCACGCTACGCCGAGCAAAACCGAGGATCGCAAGGTTCGGATTATGGAAGCCGTCATCGACCTACTTGCCACGGAAGGCTTTGACAACACCACGTTTGAGTCCATTGGAAAACGCGTCAAGATGCAGCGGACCCATGTGAATTATTATTTTTCCAGCCGCGACGAGCTGGTAAAAACGGCCATTCGGTACGCCGTTGCCTTAGGCCAAAAAATTACCATAAGTCATTTGCAAAAAGCCAATACGTGGAAGGAACAGCTTACCGCCGTCGTTGAAGGCCCTTTTGAATGGGTAACCCAATATCCAAAACACGCGGCGGTAATGGCGCTTTTTTATCAGCTCTGCTCCTACGATCAGGAGTTTAGAAATCTCCAAAACTTAATTCGCCAAGGGGGCGAAGACAGGTTGGTTGCCTGTTTCCTGCTTCCCATTGAAAGCGGAAAGCTGACAAAAAAAAAGGCTATCGATCTGGCCCGCACTATTCAGTCATTAATGGCAGGAACTTTGGTTCATCACTTCTCTAGTAATTATCCGGTTCCGTTGGCCACACTTAAGGCAAATACCGTGAAGACTGCCTTCGACCTTCTTAAAATCCAAATGAGCTAGTTCCCTTTGGCACCTTTTTTCCCTTCGGGCTGGCTTCCGATTTTAAGGAGCTCATCAGCGCATTTTACGAAATGCAGTGTCGCGGTTAATTCGTCGGATCGGATCAACCAGCTCTCCTCCTTGGAAAACCGATTGAGAACAGTCGCTCCGACTGTAGATTCCAAAACCCGCACAGGAGCGACCATGAAATAAAGATCGCGGTTTTTAGTGTGCTTATTATTGATTTTCTTCCACACGTCGAAACCAAGACCTTGGTAATAACGCATGAGAATTTCGGAATAAGCATCGAGCCAAACATGAGATACGCGTCGGCCAAATCGGGTGGCTGCCTCTTTGGTAATCGAAGTGCCGAAAGGCCAAGCAGTAATCTCCGCGGGAAACGTCTGGGCTCCCCATATAAACATTTTATGAGCGCGCGCGATAAAATAAAGATGCTTAAAAAACTTTCGCATGGTCCGAGGATCCATGGCGAAATTTTTCATCTCTATGTTTTCTCCCTCTAACCAAAAGTGCAGTCGTTCCTGATTAGGAAAATTTAATCGATGAAACTCGGTTTGGTAGGATTCGGGTTGAAAGTTGGAAATTCGATTCCACTCGAAACTGGGAACT
Source organism: Deltaproteobacteria bacterium (assembly GCA_043776735.1). Taxonomy (GTDB): domain Bacteria; phylum Bdellovibrionota; class FAC87; order UBA2466; family UBA2466; genus JBGSST01. Next base: position 11,337 of record JAYVQZ010000437.1, read on the forward strand.
GGTTTTGGGAATCCCTGTCCTCCAAGCCCCTTGTCTTTAAAATGGGCCTCCGAAGTCAGCAATCCGTTTGCATCCGCTGTATCAACACGCAGGAAAGCCAAGACCTGGTCAAGTTTTTGATATTCGGTGATGATTACCGCCGAAGTTCGACCGTCCGCCATGGATTCAAACTGCCGAAGGCCATCAGCGATAGGCCCGGCGTCGTTTCCGTAAACCCGTGGATTTTTGGCGAGCTGATCTAGGTACCAATTGTAGGGGACCTTTAGATAGCCGTTTAAAAAACTCTTGGTATCGTGATGGTAATTATTTGCCAAAAGTTGAGACAGCCCGTCCTGCTCACCAAAGTGGTGGGCATAATGGTCGGCAAGAACCACAATGACCGTATAGCGCTTTTGATCCGCCCCCTCCCCAATTCTAAGCTCGTAGGGAATGACATAATGCGCTTGCGCAGCCGTCACCAGCGTAAGGGCAAAAAAGAGCCCAAGTAAGGGGGGTAAAAATCGAGCCATTTGGCCGATTATACATGGGAGTTGACCATTCACATCTGATATAACGCACCGTGGCATCCAGGGTATATCATGGGAGTAGGCGCGCTCGTTCTTTTTGGCCGGACCGGTTACTTATTTTACTAATAGTTTTCGCGCTTTTAGCCTTTTTCAGCCCAGCTGCTTCTGCCCGAAAATGTTCGGAAAGAGTTGCCAACTTTTCTTCCGCTAAGGCCATTACTGAAGACCCCGAGCTTATCAACCTACACCGGTTCATCGTGCAACCGGTTTTGGATGAAGGCGGACGAGCCCATCTAGCTGATATTGAGTTTAATTCGCGCCAAAAGAGCATCACAATCACAAGCGCAATGGGAAAGCACGTGGTCCGGCTCACCGACGTTCCCGAAAAGGCCTATCCTCAAAAAGGGCTGCCCGATTTCTCGACTAAGAATGGACGAGTCAACTCCGACATCACTTTGCACGGCCCCCAAGCTTATTCAGACCTGATCCGGTCACAAGGAGTTTTCCGTTCCGCGCTACGTGCCGATCGTTTCCTGTACCCTCAATTGAAATTATCCGAAGCCGACGCCAGGTACTCCTTATCCTTTCCTCAAAGAGAGTCGCTTGCTGCCCTTATCGCCATGGAGAGCAAAGTACAGGGGCGAAGGGGACTCAAACGAGGATTGGTGGCTCCAGTAGGAATGGGAAAAACCCTAATCGCCGCCAAGTACGTTGCTGCGTTGGGTGCTTACAATAGAAAACTAAATATCGAGGGTTGGAAAAAGAAGCCAAAGATTCTCTTCGTTGTAGAGAATCGCTGGATTCTCGATCGCACGGTAGAGACCTTCGAAGAGGAGCTCGGAATCAAAAACGTGGCCCGTATCTACGATGAGGGCGCCAAGGACGAGATCGATCCCAATACCGAAATGATCGCGATCACAAGGTCGAGCTACTTCATCCGAATGAACGAGATCCATGAGAGACTTAAAACGAGAAAGGAAAACTCCGACGAACCTTGGATCATCATTTTCGATGAAGCCCAACACTTGGGCAAAGAAGGAGGACAATTTACTTCGATTACGAGCGGACTCGAAACCATTATGGACGGTCGCCATCGGGAACTTGACCTAACCGCTACGCTTTGGCATCCGGACAAAGCACTCATCACCGATTATCTGGAGGGAAATGTTTATGGCATGTTCCTCACCATCGAGGAGCAGGCCGAACTTCAGGCAGGTCAGAAATTGCCTGAACTGTGCCGCCTCCAATTTTATCGGGCGATGCAACAAGGCTACCTCTCACCCATCTACGGCCTCAATCTGATTCGCCAGGTGGGAGACAGTCCAACCGCCGATCTTCTAAACGCCAGCCTGTCCGATCTCAGAGCAGGAACAAGAACTGTTAGACGCTATAAAGATTTACTCAAGGACGTCGGAAAACGTGTCCGTCACAAGCAGATTTCTGGCCTTCCCGATCGCGGTGTTTTCTACGTCGACTCCCAAGCCCGAGCCGATGCCTATGCCAAAGAATTATCAAAGGAATTAGGACTTGAGGTGAGGTCTTTCCATTCGGGCCCAGGTGTGGATCCCACCACCTATGACTGGTTTTCAGATCGCAAAGACTTTGCGACCACCAAGGACAAACAAACTCCGAAGTACATTGTCTCCGTTGATATTTTAAAAGAAGGCGTCGATATCCCCTGCATCAACCTCATCGTGTTACTGCGTAAATATGGAGACGATATGGGAGGGTTCAGAAATCTCATTCAAAATATTGGCCGGGGAAGCCGAAATTTTTCTGATGCGCATCAACTTAAGCCGCATCTTAGGATTTTAGATTACTCGCTCTATACCCGATGGCTTAGGGATGGGCTGGCTGAGATTTCCGTCGAACCGAGACTGGCAGCCCCAGGTTCTCGTAATCGGGCACCAGGTTATCTTGTTGTTGATGAGGAAGTTTTTGATCCCATCACTTTTCAGAATGAGTATTTTAGTCTTTTTCCTAAAGATGGCTCATTCGTGCAGGAGTTCCCGTTTTTTGATCTTGCTGTTTTTCAAGCGCAAGGGCTTCGCTCGCTGCATGAGTTGTCGGGAAGTTATGGCATTGTCAGGTTCAACTACGACTTTGGGGCAAAGAGACTGATCTTAAAATTAGCCCATTTTCTGCCGGCGAGTCCCGAAAAAGACAGACTGATTTCCCAACTTAACGACGATGCCTACTGGGGGTGGAAATCGAGTGACGGCAGTGATGCGAAGGGGAGTGTTTCGGGGGAGGAACCCGCCTTCCAAAGAATTTACCGAGCCCTTTATCGAATTGCAGCCTTACGAAAAATCAGCGCAAACGGAAGAGAACTCAATCTCTCAAAAATCCACGAAACTTCGGAGTTTGAAAAACTACTAGACCTTCTTGACACCGATCGCGTGAAATCGCTCATTCTAAATGAGCAACGGCAAGTTTTTGTCGATAAAGAAAAGGGCACCTGGGCAGCACTCGTTCAAGAAACTCTGGAAAGAAATCTAGGAAAAGTGTCCGACATCGATGGCACGGGGCGACTGATTGAAGCCTTAGCGCAAGACCTACCTCCGTCTGCCGATAAGGAGGCTTTACTGCTCCGTTTAAAGGGAGACTTAGCCATTGGGGATACGGACGGCCAGACACTGAATAGCAAAAATTACGCAGACGAGCAGGCAAAAGATCGCGACGATAGAGTTCGCGTACGCGGAAGTCTCCAAAGGGTTTATCGGGCGTTTTACGCCATTGCCCAGGCTCTAAAAAAGACGCCCGCGGGTGCTGACATCGACGTTTCAAAACTTTACGAAAAGGCGGAGGCGGAGAAAGTTCTAAAACTCCTAAGACCCACGCGGCATGGGGTTATTTTCGACCTAAATAAGAAAACCATTTTTTGGGACCAGGAAAGGGGATCCCTTCGCTTTCTGGCCGCCAAAAATCAGAATCTTGGTATCGGGGCTTTTTCCCGTTCTTTTGGCAGCGTTAATCTCCTATTGGAGTTATCAAAGAAACTGCCAGAGTCCCAAGAACGCGACGAGCTCATCAAAGACTTCGAAGACAGGACCTCTGGGAAATGGGGGCCAAAAGACGGGTCGCTCATACTGACCGAAGGATACGACAACCCCACCCGAGAGTTTTTTTTGGGCCTTTGTCGAATAGCCGAAGCCCACAACCGACTATCCCCGAGCTTAAGCGTTGATTTAAATAAAATTCATGAGAAGGCCGAGGGGGAACGCTTTTATGACTATTTGATTCTTGGCTTTGCCATCCCCGCTCCAACTGCTGAAGAGTTAAGGCAATTTGCTTATTCTTCAGCCCCATTGTTGCGTTCTCAAGCACGAGAGCAGGGAGTTTCGGCATACGTAACTAATTTTGGCCCCAAACGCCTGACCCTCACCCTGGCCCAAAGGCTTGAGGAGAAATACAAAGGGGCGATTCCCGAAAAGGTGATCACAGCACTAAAAAACGACGCTTTGTGGGGATGGCATAAAGGGGATGGCGACATGATCGGTAATGGAACAAGCCCTGCGGCCTTGCTGAGCCTGTACCGGGGCACCGAAGCAATTAGGTTTTTTTTGGAAAAGGTGGAGTGCTCTGTGCAGCCCGATAATTCCCCTAAGCCCGTACATACCGCCGACGGAATTTTCCGACTACTAGCGATTTAAATTTAGATTTTTCTTTGTCAGGGAAAGCTAAAGGGCCCAGCAAAAAATTGTCCAAGGGAAGTAATGTTACCCGATCCTAGCTGTCCTGCGGTATTGCCACCCCAGCTAAGGGAGGAGCCCAAGCTATAGGCAAGCATCTGGTCAGCGCCAGAGGCGATTTCGACTACGTTGGTAACTATTTGTGCCGCAGAATTCACGACCGGACTTGCCCCGTACGTTGAGAAGGTTCCATGACCCAGTTGGCCTACAGAATTTGATCCCCAACAGTAGGGCTTGCCCGACAATAGAGCGCACGCAAAATAACTTCCCACGCTCACAGCGGTCGCCGGAGCTGGCAAAGTAGAGATCGGATGTGGAGTGTCTATAAAAGTAGAGCCTTTGCCATCCGCTGTCACTTCGCCGTTAATATTATCTCCCCAACAGATCACCTGCCCTTGATCGGTAATGCCACAAGTATTCGTGTTTTTTGCCTTCAAAGATACAAAGCGATATCCATTTATTTTTTGGGCGGTGGTAACCGAAGTAACGTTCGGGCCAAGTCCCAGCTCTCCCAGTGTTCCGTATCCCCAACAATAAGCGTCGCCTGAGTAGGTAAGTGCGCAAGAGTGAAAGGTGCCCACGGTGACGGCAATCACATCATCAGAAATCCCAATGACCGGTGTAGGTGGACTATTGCCCGCGACGGAAGTGCCATTTCCAAGCCTCCCGTAAAGGGTCTCTCCCCAGCAATAGGCTTTTTTCCCTGAAACAGAACAGGTGTGGCTAGACCCAGCCGCCACGGAAGTCGTTTGGAAAACGTTAGTCACTTCTCTGGGGGTAAATGCCCATCCCCCATTGACGGCTCCTGCTCCCAGCTCATTGTAGGAATTTGTCCCCCCCCAACAAAAAGTCCTGCCGCTGCCGATAGCGCACGTATGAGCAAGCCCCGCGGAAATTTCGGAAACAGGAACGGGCAACCCCTGCACAGGATGAGGAATAGTATTTCCGCCAGTTTGATTCCCTAAACCCAGTTGCCCTGAGGTGTTTTCTCCCCAACAATAAGCCGCCCCATTACTCAACCCGCAACTATGAACGTTGCCACCTGCAAATTTTACATTGGGAATGCTACTGGCCTGTGGCGGAGGGGAGAAAAAATTGGAACTTCCGCTCATTAGATCCAAATTAAGATCAGTTCCCTCGATCGTAGCAGCCAGGGTTCCGACCGCAGGTTGGCTATCCAACCCTTTCTCGATGGAGAGTTTGAATTTAGCGCCGGTGTAGAATCTCGACTTGGCGTCAGCGGAAAACGCAACCACACTAAACTCGCCCGCTAGATGAACCACCCACTTCCCGGAGCCATCCAATTGCGAAACATAAACCTGAGCCTTGGCAGAAAGAGGGCTACTGAAATTACCAAACGCACGCACCACAACGTCGTAGCGAAGGCCGCCATTCCTCTTATAGAACCAGGCTTCGGTATACCTTTGATTTGCGCCAGTCGGCGTTGGTGCGGTTTCCCTTCGATCCAGCAAGAGTCCCTCCACGGAGATCAGCCCTTGCTCCTGTGAGAAACTGCCAGTACCAAGTGCCGAACTAGTCACCGCCGATAAGGGGATCTCTATGGCGACGGATTCGCCAGGACGAAGAATTGTAATATGATTAGGCGAGTCAACTTGCACTACGGATTGGAAGCCAGTAAGCGAACGAAAGTCGAACGCATACCAGGCGCCATTAGGGGGAACCGCTCCAGCAAACCCTGTGGCGTTGCCTTGGTTTTTATTAATGAAACCGACGCACCCGGTGCCTAACAAAAGGACGAGCGAAATTGAAATCAAGGAGAGAAAA
>JAYVQZ010000438.1:0-4406 GCA_043776735.1 Deltaproteobacteria bacterium
AGCTCGCAGATCTTCCCTGCCTTTTTTAAACGGGAAAGTTCACCGGCCGTAATACGAAATTTGAATTCTTTTTCTAAGCGTGCTCTGGCCATCACTCCGACAGTGTCAGGCGCCGATTGGATCGGCAAGGGGATTTGGCCGGTAACTCGGGATCAAATCTACCGTCAGAGTCGACCATCTTTTGGTACTCTTTCCACACGCACTCAGTGGCCGGAATGCGGCTCTTTTGGTAACTGGCCTCTTCGTTCACCTTGATAACCTTTCGTTCAATGGCCCAAAGATCGCTTAGTGTGGTTGCTCCTTTAACGTGTAGCTTACGGTACATCGTCAATACCCACGATAGATAGGCGGCGTCCAAGGTCAGCCGTTCGTAAGTAATGGTCGCCACATCAAACTTGCTCTTCCAGAGTTCTACGAAGATTTTGGCATAATCTTTATCAGAAACTTTTCCCCCAGCCGAAATTTTTGAACGCTGGCCCAAGAGTTTAGAAAGGATATCAAGCTGTCTAATGGATGCCACGGTCTCTTGAATTTGAACCAGAGTTTGATCTCGTTTGGTTTTATGCAAGAGGTAATCTTCCTTAGAGACTGCGTTCTTCTTAAATAACTTCTCATTCTGCTGAAAAACTTTTTCATCAAGCACTAGCGCTTGCTTCTCCGACTCCAGTTTTGTGTGAGCGCGCTCAATTTTCTCATCTACTTCCCATTGAGCAGAGAGATCTTCCATCGCACTTTTTGAAGTGAGCAGGATTTCCGCTGACGCTGTATGTTGCCAAACAAGCGATGAGGTAACAAATCCGACTAGGGTAAAAAGTAAAAACGATCGGATGCCCATGCGCCTCATTTCTGGAAGGTTTCCAGAAGAATTCACCTGGCCGGTTGGGATCGTCAATTCACCAGAGTCATTACTGTAGACAGTTGGTGACCGAAAAAAAGAAGGAATGAACCGGTGCGTCCATCCCTTCCTATACAGAGCTAATTTTTTGGGCGAACTGCTACTTTTTAAAAGTTTTCGCGTGTCTTGGAATATGGGCAAGACTCTTGCCCTCCATGGCTCCCACGGCATTTGCGATTGAGGCGGTCGCCGCAGGTTTTGCCAACGGGGCACTTAGAGGAGGACTCTGAGGTGCCGCCTGTCGTGGTTGGTTTGTTGCCTGGTAACTGTAACCGGGTGCGTCTTTGTTTTGCGCCTGGTGCAAGAAGAACTGACCGCGCAAAGACTGCGACAACGTCAGACTCACAAAGGAAAAGATGATGGCGCCCAGACTTAACGCAAAAGTGACACGCGATGCCACTGCTGCTTTTTCGCGGTTTTGGTCCAAGAGTTTTTCTAGAGGTGCTGCGGAACTTTGGCGGATCTCTTCAAGTTCTTTTTTTACTTTCTCGAAGTTAAGCACCAAGGCGTCGGTGGCTTCTTTCGCGGTGGTCCAATGGGAACTCATCGCCTCAAAAGCAGAAACCATGGCGACGGACAAATTCCTTTCTTCAGGGGTGGAACGAGGACGACGAGCTTTCTTATCAGGAACGGCTTCCTCTTCGTCAATTTCGGTGCCCTCGGCCTCTTCTTCAGCCTCTTCCACTTTGGCAAAAACTTCTTTTTTCGGCGCTGGTTTAGCCCGTTCAGGCTTGTCTTCGGGAACGTTCTTCGAAGAGGCTTTTAAGAGCTCAGCGGCAAATCCAACCGGTTCTTTCTTCTTTTTACGGGACGCCCGTTTTGGTGCGGGTTCACCCGCATCTTCATTATCGGATTCTTCTTCGAGCTCAAGGGCCTCTTCGTTTTCTTCAAGAAGTTCAACGTCCTCTTCAAGGAAAACATCCGGTGCTTCAAAATTTTGGTCTATTTTCTTTCGTGCCATTCAGCCCCCCAAGGCAAAAGCGTCCGAGAGGGTGAAGGAGCAAGCGGTATGCCATGGTGGGGGAGCCTCAAGTTACTTGGCATAGGCCTATTTAGGGCCGTTTTTGGGCACCATCCCCCCTTTTTTGGTCACTTGTCTAAGGACTGAATGTCCGTCGTAGCGGGTTAAGACTCCCGGGCCTTTGGGCCCGAGAGGTGATTCTTGAATGGTTTTTCACAAGCCACAAAGTGGCGCGACGGAAGTCCCAGTCGATTTATTTAGGTGCGTGGATCATCTTCTCGATCTCTTCGATATGCGCGGTCTCATCAAAGATCTGTTTTCGTGTCATCTCTTCCAAGGCGACGTCGGTACCGACTTTGGCGAGGAGATCTTGATAGTAGCCCAAGGTCTCTTTTTCGAATTCGAGTGCCTCTTTGAGAATTTCCAGGATGTTGTGATTGTTGGTCTCTGGCACCGGCTTCACTTTTACAGAGGGGTGCCCGCCGAAAGCCGTGATCTTCTCGCCAACTAAGATGGCGTGCATCATGCCTTCATTGGCGTGTCCACGAAACCACTGGGTGATGGGAATCCGGTTAGGTCCAAAGATCATAAAACTGTAATGCAGGTAGCGGACAACGCCTGAGAGTTCTGCCTCAAGAATCTTGTCGAGTAGGGGGAGTAGTTCTTGTTTTCCAGAATGGGACATGGGGGTTCCTTTCTTATAGGGGGCAATGTTGGGAAAGGAGGCACCTTAGCGGGGCAGGGCGTCGTGGTAAAACCCTATTTCCCCTCTTCCGGAAGTGAGTGAGTCCATTGGCAAACCAGCCGTCACCTTGTGGGCCAATGGCGCCCAATGGTATCCTTACCGCATGGTTGCAAGTCGGTTTTTAGGATTGGCTCTTGAAGGAAGTGTCCTTTTTATAGTCGCTTCGTATGCCCAGGCAGAGCTAGCACCTATGCCTGGCAGCGCCCAAACGCCCCCGCCGTCCCAAGGCGCGCCCCAAGCGGCTCAGCAGCGGTATTCTGCCGATAAAGCCGAGTACAATACTGAGCAGCGTAAAGAATGGCTGGCCAAGTGCGAGCCGCTGCGGGAAGTGGATTTTAAAGGCTACCGGGCCTGTTTTGAAAAAGAGAAACAGCGGTCATCCGAGGACCTCAAAAGGCGCTTTATTGAAGTGGAGAAGCGCCAAGGGCAGCCTTTTCGCAATGTGAACCCGACTTCAAATGTTCTGGATGAGCCTCCTCGAAATCCCGCCTTTGATGTAGAAGTCGAAAAAAATTGAAGTGTTGCCCCCTACCCAGTAGATCTTTCCCTCATGGTAAAACTCTCCCACATCGCTATTGCCAGTGCGCAGTTGCAGCGGGCTTTGGAAAAGTTTCAGGCTTTGCAGCTTACCGTTGCTGAAATGCACGACGTTCCCTCAGAAAAGGTTAAGGCGGCCATGTTAGAGGTGGGAGCCTCTCGTCATCTTAGGATTGAGCTTTTAGAGCCCACCTCCACAGACTCTCCGATTTCAAAGTTTTTAGAAAAGCGGCCCAAAGGGGGTATTCATCACCTTTGTTTTGAGGTGGACCGGCTGGAGACCTGGACGGCGCGATTAGAACAGGCCCAAATTCCAGTCCTTCCTCCCGGTATTCGGGAAGGAGTTCGCGGACGCGTGCTCTTCTTGGATCCGCGGGCGATGGAAGGCGTTCTCATTGAACTCGAAGAGATCTCCGATAAGTGAGAGGCACCTATGCGTTACGATCAAATCAGCCCAATCCCCGCACTTACTCCTGTCACTAAGGGAATTATTCTTTCGTGCGTGGTGACCTACTTTGTCGATTTCATCTTTTCTCACACGCCTTGGGGGACGATTCACGGGCTCGCGCTTAATGAAATCTTTGGACTTGTTCCGGCTCGTATCTTGGTGGACCACTGGTTGTGGCAGTTTGTTACGTACATTTTCTTTCACGGGCATCCTCTTCATATTCTGCTCAACATGCTCATCCTCTGGTACTTCGGTTCCGAAATTGAACAGCGGATGGGGCGTAAAGAGTTTACGTTTTACTTTTTTCTTTGTGGCATTGGCGCGGGAGTCTTTAACTTTCTAGTGGCATTGGCTTTTTCTGATCCTTCTCGACTGCAAAATCCCATCATAGGTGCCAGTGGCGCAATTTTTGGAATTTTAGCGGCCTATGGAGTTTTTTTTGGAAACCGATATTTCCTAGTCTTTTTTCTCTTCCCAATGAAGGCGAAGTACTTCGTGCTAGTCATGGCTGGAATTGAAATGATCATGGGCGTGGAGGCTAATTCAACGGACAATGTTGCTCATTTTGCTCACATCGGTGGAATGATTGTTGGCGCCGTGTATCTTTACTTCCGCTACGTGCGAAGCAGCCTTGCCAGTGTCACCAACCGCAAAGACGCCGACCGAGAGCGCCTCAAAAAACAGTTCACACTCATCGTGAATGAAAAAGACAAAGACGACGAAAACGGCCCCTACTGGAATTAATGGCTAGGGATTTTTATCCTGAACCCGGATCGTTGTGAAGCACTGGTAGGCTTCTGGACGATCGGCGGGAAGGTTA
>JAYVQZ010000439.1:0-4392 GCA_043776735.1 Deltaproteobacteria bacterium
CGTGAAGTATTCAGTGTACCTCGAGTGGGTGTCATTGCCGGCTCGTCGGTCCTTGATGGAAAAGTAATCCGAGGTTGCTACCTTCGCTTATTGCGCGACAGCCGCGTTGTCTACGAAGGCAAGATTTCAAGTCTGCGTCGGTTCAAAGAGGACGTTAAAGAGGTCGCTCAGGGTTTTGAGTGCGGTATCGGACTGGAGAACTTCAGTGATGTGAAGTTGGGCGATCAATTTGAGGCCTTCTTGAAAGAGGAGATCCAGGGCGCTCTCTAAGCGTCCACGGAGTGTCATGCAAAATCGACGTAGTTCTAAATTAGCTGAAATGTTGAGGCAGGAGATTTCCCGCCTTCTCCGGTTTGAGATTGAGAAGCCAGAGCTTTCGACCGCGTGGATCAGTCAGGTAGAAGTGAGCGGGGACTTGAAGAAAGCTTCCGTCTGGTTTCGCCTTCGTGACGGCAATCCCAAGGTTGCCGAGAAGGAATTCCCTAAAGTGATAGGCTTTTTCCGCCGCAGTATCGCGCGCGAGCTTAATCTTCGTTACGTTCCAGAAATTGAATTCCTATTCGATGCCGCAGGGGAGTCTCGGGATAGGGTGATGGGCCTACTCGAAGGCATGTCAGCAACGCCAGCAGCCCATACCGCTCAGATCGAAGGATTGTCTCATGAAGCCCCCTGAAGTTTCGGCTCTTCTGGTCATCGACAAACAGCCGGGACCTACAAGTTTTGATGTGGTTCGCCAAGTACGTCGGCGTTTGGGTGGGATGAAGGTGGGGCATGCCGGAAGTTTGGACCCCTTTGCCAGTGGAGTTCTCATTCTCCTTACCGGCAAGGCCACCAAATCCTCAAATATGCTTTTGACGGCAGATAAAAAGTATTTGGCGACCCTTATGCTAGGTAGCGAAACCAACACGTTGGATCGCACTGGTGAGGTGACAGCGACCGCTCCGGTTCCGGCCCTCGGCAATGAAGAGATTGAAAAAGTGGTGAAGTCGTTTCAGGGAGAGTGGTGGCAGACCCCTCCCATGTTTAGCGCCAAGAAAAAAGACGGAGTCCGTCTTTATCAACTGGCTCGTAAGAACATCACGATCGAACGCGAACCGATCGCCGTGCAGCTTTTCTCGTTAGAAGTGAAAAAAGTGGCTTTGCCGCTGCTTGAAATTGAAGTTCACTGTTCAAAAGGGACTTACATCCGTTCGCTGGCCGCTGAAATCGGCAAGCGTTTAGGGACTTTGGCCCATTTGACAGAGCTTCGTAGGCTCACCTGTGGTGAGTTTATTCTCGAGGAAAGTCTGACGGTGATCCAGTTTGAAGAGGGGACTGAGGCGGCCATGAAACAGGGCCGGCACCACCTTCTCCGCTTAAATCACCGTCCCGCGATGGCTGTACAGGTGCCTTCACGGTTTGGTTTTAACCAAGAGGAAAGTGGCCTGGGCAACCGGCCAATTTCTCAGCCGTCTTTTGTTCCAGCACATTTGCCAATGAAGGCCTAAGGTGCTAAACGGCTTAAGCAAGTACAATAAGTAGAGGTATTCAGTTGAGTCTGACAAAAGTAAAAAAGTCCGAGGCAATTAACACGTATAAGGTTCACGAGCGTGATACTGGATCGCCGGAAGTGCAGATAGCGCTTCTAACGGAATCCATCAATGCGCTGACCCCGCACTTCAAGAATCATAAGAAAGATCACCACTCGCGTCGTGGTCTATTGCAGATGGTCAGCTCACGTCGCCGTCAACTGGATTACCTGAAACGCACGGACGAACAGCGGTATAAGACCCTCATTGAGCGTCTCAATATTCGCAAATAAGTCGATAACATACATTCAAAGAAAGTAGGGGCTTCCATGGAAGTCGTAGAACTCAGTGTAGACTACGGGGGCCGCCGCCTCACACTCCAGACCGGCAAGTTGGCAAAGCAAGCTGATGCATCCGTTCTCGTTACGTACGGCGAAACGGTGGTTCTGGTAAGCGTCTGTTCCAGTAAAGAACTTAAAGACAACCAGGATTTTTTTCCTCTCACGGTAGATTTTCAAGAGAAATACTACGCCGCAGGACGTTTTCCCGGGGGATTCTTCAAGCGAGAAGCTAAGCCCTCCGATAGAGCGACACTTACCGCGCGTATGATTGACCGGCCAAGTCGGCCGCTCTTTCCGGAAGATTTTATGTGTGACACCTTCATCACAGCCACCGTGCTGTCGGTGGATGGAATTAACGAGCCTGACGTGGCAGCCTCCATTGGTGCCAGCGCTGCGTTACACATTTCTGACATTCCTTGGGGAGGACCTTTCGGGGTTATCCGCGTAGGTATGGTCAATGGCGAATTCGTCATCAATCCAGCACCCACGACGGAAGAAAACGAAAGCCGGATGGAAATTCTGGTGGCCGCTCTCCGCACCGGTGTGGTGATGGTGGAAGGCAGTGCGAAGGAAGTCAGCGAAAAAGAGATGGTCGACACCCTCGATTTCGCCCACAAGAGCATTCTGCCCATTCTTGATCTTCAAGAAGAACTGCGAAAAAAGGTAGGCAAGGAAAAGCGGGAATACCCCAAGCCGCCTAAGAACGAGACTCTAAAAAAAGAGATGAAGAAAGAGCTTACGCCTGACTTTAAAAAGGCGTTTGCGATTAAGCAGAAGTTGGAACGGTATACCGCTCTTGCTGCGGTGAAGACCAAGGCCAAAGAGAAGTTTGCTAAGAAAGATGCTGTCACCAAAGAAGACACGGCTCATAACAAGCTCGTGTCGGTCTATTTAGAAGAACTCAAGGCCTCTTATGCGCGCGAGCTAACTCTCAATAGCGGACACCGCATTGATGGCCGGGACTACAAAGACATCCGTCCGATTACTTGTGAAATTGGTCTGTTACCGCGGGTTCACGGTTCGGCCCTATTCACTCGTGGCGAGACGCAGGTCCTTGGAGCCGTAACTTTAGGCACTTCGGATGACCAGCAGAAGATCGATTCCATTAGCGGAATCTACCAAAAAACCTTCTTACTCCATTACAACTTTCCTCCTTTCTCCGTGGGGGAAGCGCGTCCCTTGCGTCCGCCGGGGCGACGAGAAGTGGGCCACGGATTTTTGGCGGAACGGGCTTTGTCCTATGTGATTCCGCCCGCAGAGACCTTCCCCTACGCTATTCGTTTAGTTTCGGAAGTTCTTGAGAGCAACGGTTCCTCTTCAATGGCGACGGTTTGCAGTGGCTCAATGGCCTTGATGCAAGCTGGCGTACCCATCACGAAGGCAGTGGCCGGTGTTGCCATGGGCCTTATCAAGGAAGACGACAAATATCGTGTCCTTTCAGACATCTTGGGTGACGAAGATCATTTGGGCGACATGGACTTTAAAGTCTGTGGAACTGCAGATGGCATCACCGCTTTTCAGATGGATCTGAAAATTGGTGGCGTCTCTAGCGAGATTATGCAAGAAGCCTTGGACCAAGCCAAAGAAGGCCGGCTCCATATTCTTGGAAAGATGAACGAAACCATTGCAGCACCTCGGGAGAATTTCTCTCAGTACGCTCCTCGAATCTTCGCCATCAAAGTTCGACCGGAAAAAGTACGCGAGGTCATCGGATCCGGCGGAAAAGTGGTTCGTGGCATTATCGAAAAAACTGGCGTGAAGATCGACATCGAAGACGATGGAACGATTCACATTGCCTCTGTCGATGAGGCAGCGGCAAAACGCGCTATCGAGATGATTCAAAACATCGTGGAAGAGGCGGAACCAGGGAAAATTTATGAAGGCCGCGTAAGTCGCATTGCCGACTTTGGAGCCTTTATCGAGATCATTCCTGGTACCGATGGTCTTTGCCACATTTCTGAGTTGGCCCATCACCGAGTTCGTCGTGTTGAAGACGTGGTTAAGGAAGGCGACATCATCAAGGTGAAATGCCTTGAAGTCGATCCTAGCGGAAAGATTCGTCTGTCTCTGAAGGCGCTTTTACCGAAACCAGAAGGTGACGGCGGCGGACCTGGTGGAGGCGGCGGCGGAGAACGTCCTCCGCGATCGTCGGATCGTCCGGAGCGGACGGATCGTGAGCGGCGACCGCCCCGGCCTGAACGGTCGGCGGTTCCTGCAGACGATGCAGATGTTGTGACGGAAACGGCGGCACCCGCAGCGGTTCCCGTTCCTGAAACCCGTAATGCAGAGAGAGAATTTAACGATGAGCCGGCACCTGCGCCTCGTCGACAATCTCGGCCAGCTAATGACTTTGACGAAGAACGCGAGCATCCGGCTCCGGGCAATGAACGAGTGCCCTCGGGAGATCGCGGAGGTAGAGAACGTGCTCCCGATCGAGGGGGCTTCCGAGGCGACGATCGTGGTCCAAGTCGGGATCGTGGTCCCTCAGATCGGCCTTCTCATTCGCGCGGACGTGATTCGGGCGGACGAAGCAGTGGGGGAGG
>JAYVQZ010000440.1:0-4392 GCA_043776735.1 Deltaproteobacteria bacterium
TCAGTGCTATGACCTCGTCCCGGGTCCAATAATTAGCGATGGAAGGTAATAGCTGATCGAAAATAATTGACTCCAAATGTGTAAAAGACATTCGTCGCAGTAATTTCAGGTATTCCTTTTTGTGGGGAAGCAAAAGATAAACGCGAAGGATGGGAACCAGAATTTTAGACATCCAACGGGCTAGCCCTAAGGGGATTCGAGAAGTGAACGCCTGCCTGACTGGGTTTACCCAACGAAGATAGCGCTCGTTCCCCTCGTAGCCATACACCCATATAATAAGAGTTCCTCCCGGCTTAAGTGCAGCCACGAGTCTCTCGACAGCTTTTTTAGGATCCGCCAGATGATGAATAACGCCGATTGAAAATGCGATATCAAATTCATCCTTAAATTTCAGATCGTAAATTGACGCCAAAGCCACTGTGCAGTTTCGAAACTCTTTTAAATTTTCTTTGGCCACCGCCACAGAGCGTTCGTCGTAATCGAAAGTAAATGCAGACTGGGCACCAGCCTGAAGCGGCCACAGGGAATTACGACCAATTCCACAGCCGGCATCCAAAAAGGATTTGTTTTTGAAGAAATCGATACCCAAGCCACCAATCCACCGCTCGAATTGTTCCCGATAGAGAGGCAAAATTTCTCTGTAAATATTCCACTCGTAGCCAAACTGATGCTGAGTACCTTCTTGGCTTGTTTGTTGAGTTTGCATGAATTGGCCTGCAGTTTTGGGTTGTTTGGTTAAGTCAGTTCCATTTTAGAACACAAAAATCACAACGGAAATGTTTAACGTGTTTTGAGAGTTTTATCAGGCAGCAATCCGGCTTGGTTCACTTTAACAGGAGAGTTTTGATATGATGATAAAATCATTTCTCATTGCGTCATCTATTAAAAGAAGAAACCTATGTGTGGAATCAGCGGTTTTGCCAATCAAGATCGGAAAAAAGAGGCTGATCCCTATTTGCTTAGAAAGATGTCGGCAGCTTTACGTTCGAGAGGCCCCGACGCGGATGGCTTTTTTTTTGAGAAAGGGGTAGGGCTTGCTCACCAACGCCTTAGCGTTATTGACCTAGAAAGTGGCCAACAGCCGATGTCGGCTGCTGCGGGGCAGGTTTGGATCACGTTCAACGGGGAAATTTACAATTTTCAGCAGTTGCGCAGCGAACTTTGTACACTCGGTGCCGAGTTTAAAACTAGATCTGACACTGAGGTAATTCTCCAGGGATACTTGAAATGGGGATGGGATTTACTTCCAAAGCTGGCAGGGATGTTCGCTTTTGCCCTTTGGGATTCTCGCCTAGAGTCGCTTTTCTTAGTTCGCGACCGGCTCGGTGTTAAGCCTCTCTATTGGACTAGTTTAAGTAACAATTCATTGGTGTTTGGATCTGAACTTAGCGCACTGAGAGAGCACCCCGAAGTTTCCCAACGCTTAAATATAGACCAGGCACTGGCCTTCGTTGGACTAGGATACGTTCCTGGGGACGAGTCAATCTTGGCGGGAGTAAACCGCCTTCCCCCGGGGAGTCTGCTTACCTGGAAACGTGGCAAAGAGACTACAATTTTGCGATGGTGGGATATTGTGGAGCGGTGGAAACGGAGTGAATCCGATCCTAGGCCGATGAATGAGCTTGAAGAAGAATTCGGCCATCTCTTGCGTCAAGCCGTGACGCAGCGATTGATCGCCGACGTTCCGGTCGGTTCGTTTCTCAGTGGCGGCTTAGATTCTAGCGTGGTCACTGCTCTCATCAAAGAGACTAAGCCGAATCTTACCACCTTTAGCATTGGTTTTAAGGAACGGAGCTACTCGGAGCTACCCGAAGCGCGGGTGATGGCCAACTTTCTTAAGTGCAATCACCAGGAAGAGATCGTTGACGGTTCCGATCCGAACTTTCTTTTGGAGGTAATGGCGAAACAAGACGAACCTCTTGGGGACACTTCGGTATTGCCTATGTATGCGCTTTGTAGAATGGCAAAAAAGCAGGTTACCGTCGCTCTCTCCGGAGATGGTGGGGATGAACTGCTTGCGGGGTACACAACCCAGAGAGCCAATCAGCTCCACACTTCTGTCCGCCATTGGCCCCGCCCAATTTTTCAAATGTTGCAGAGGACCATCGGTCTTCTTCCTGACAGCCGGCGAAAGGTGAACGCCCTTTTCAAAGCCAAAAAATTCTTAGCAGGGATTGACTTGCCGATTCAAGACGCTATCGGATGGTGGAGAATGCTTCTTTCCGGTGATCAATTGACCGATCTTTCCGTTCTTCGCAAGGGATTTAACTGTGAAATTCCGTTTCTTCCCTTTCGTGAAGAGTACCAAAAAACTGCGGGGTTGGATCCCTTAAGCCGTTCTCTTGCGGTTGATTATCAGATCTGGCTTCGGTGCGATATCCTGGCAAAAGTTGACCGTGCCAGCATGAACCACGGGTTAGAAGTCCGAAGCCCTTTTCTCGATCACCGACTCGTTGAGTTTTGCATGCGCTTGCCCTCCGATCTCAAGTTACGACGAGGGCAGGGAAAATGGCTTTTAAGGAAATTTGCGGGAGACTTGGTTCCGTCGTCCGTAATAAAGAGAAAAAAAAGCGGGTTTAATGCTCCCGTTTCCCATTGGCTATCCAATGGATGGAAAGAGGTGGCGTCGGAGGTTTTTAAGCAAGACTTTGGATTTTTAAAATCCGAAACCATCGAGCGGCTCTGGAAGGAACATCTATTGGGAACCAGAGACCATGGGCATCTACTCTTCGCGCTGCTCACTCTGGGATTGTGGCTGCGAAAGGTTCGGCCGACAATCGGATAAGCTCGGTCACTATTAAGAATGTCCGACAGTTTTTAGAATCGGGCTTTCCGTCGTCCGAGTTAAGGCACTTGTCGTCGGAGTTAGTGCCCCTTTTTTGGCCATGACATCGGCAAGAATGCCGGTGAGAAAAACCTGAAGGGACATTAGAATCATGATTACCGACAGGCTTCCTATATAGCCAACTAGAAAGAAATCCCTGACTCCCTTACCAAGTCCTAATATAAGAATCACCAATGCGAGCGGAATAAAAAATTTTAGCGGATCAAAATAGGTCGTGATCCGTGAAATCAATATCAAGAAATTGGTAAAGTCCCTCACCGGAAGTATGTGGGATTTTCCAGTCCTTTTGGCGTATTCGATCGGCACGTAAAGAACTTGATACCCACAAAAAATCGAAGCGACGGTAATCGTTGTCGTGAATGAAAATCCAGAAGGGAGAATATTTCGAAACTCTTGAAAAAGAGAGCGCCTAAAGACCCTCATCCCCGAGTTGAGATCCGGAACCCATGTGCCCGTTAAAATCAAAACTACCTTTCTCAAAACCCATCTGGCCAATCGTCGAAAGGGCGCACTATTGATCCCCTCGCCGCGCCGGCTCCCCACGATCATATGGTAGGACTGAGTCTCGGCCGACCCCATTAGTAGGGAAAGCTGTTCCACTGGATAGGTCCCATCGCTGTCAATAATAGCGGCCCATTCCTGAGTAGAATGATCCAGAGCAGTCCGCAGTGCGGCTCCATAGCCGCGGTTTCGCAAATGAGTAAGTACCGTAACGCCACTAGCGCCGGCTAAAATATCTGCGGTGCCATCTGTGGAGCCATCGTTAACGACGATTATTTCAATCAGCCGGTGTTTAGAGCCTTGTAGGGTCTTCTTCACGGCGTCAATGGTGCCAGCAATGGCATTCGCCTCGTTGTAAACCGGAATGATCACTGCCCAGCGTGTCGTTGCTTGAGTTGGGTTCATAGTGGTTGATGGGGTAAAAGTACTAAAGGGGTAGAAACATTTTATCATAAATGGCGCAAAAGGGCTTTTTTGGCAACGAAGGCAGGAAGTGCGTGGGCGTTCTTTGGTGGATTAAATAGCGAGCGATTTTTATTGGTTTCCGATTTTACTGACGATCCAAGGCAGGGCTACTGCAATCGTTGTGAATGAAGAGTCTGTGGAGTCGACGCAGCGGTTGCCTTTGGCATTTCCTCCACTGAGGATTCCCACCACTTGCCCTTGATAGAGAAGAGGGCCGCCGCTGTCGCCCTCGCATGTCTCTTGCGATTTCGGGGTATTGGCGTGAGCCACGAGAGCTGCCGGCATTGCCGAGCTACCGTTTGCATAAGAAACCAATTGAAGGGCACCTTCTAGGAGCATTCCCAAATTTCCGTTTCCATCCTGACCCACCCCGTTGAGCCCAAATCCAAATGCGGTCACGCTACTGCCAATAGGAGGAATGGTCTGCGTTAGGGGGAGGGGAACGACGTCGTTGAGCGACTGAGAGAGAAAAACAAGGCCCACATCAATACCCGCCGTGGGATACCCGTTGGTTTGGTACTGAGGGTGGAGGGCTTGAACGGTTGAGGTGATGGTGGGGTGTTTACCAACAGCCACTTTCA
>JAYVQZ010000441.1:0-4386 GCA_043776735.1 Deltaproteobacteria bacterium
CCCCCCCCCCCCCCCCCCCCCCCCCCCCCCCCCCGCCTCGTTGTCTGCCAAACGCCCGAGAACTGAAACCTCGCCGAGCCCACCGTTTTGGATATCTGGAACCAGAGAAAACATCCACGTTTGGAAAGAACCATTCCTCGCGTAACACCTAACGCCTTCGAGGTTTACCAGTTCCCCTTTGAGAAGCTGAGAGTAACTATCTTCTACCCGTGGAGTATCCTCTGGGTGAATCAAAGAATGGAAGGGCTTACCCAGCCAATCGACCTCGTTCCAGCCGGTAATTTGAGCTGCTTGGATCGAGAAGGAGCAAATGAGCCCATCTGCGGAAAGCGTCCACAAAAGATCTTTCGCAGGTAACCGAGGCGTTTGCTCAATATGTCGTTGTAATTGCATAAACCCTTCTTCCAAAGCCCGCGTTGGGCCAGTAGAAGGATTTCTCGAATGGCGCAATAGGGTGCTTTACGCCGGAACTATAGAACCGGGTGACGTGGGTGGCAAGAAGGTTAGAGAGTAACGAGAGGAGACGAAGGTACTGTTCTATCTACTCGGAATGAGACGGGAAAGTTTATGGTTAGGCACTTAAGCCGACAACGATATACAATCGACCGAGTAATCCAGGACCAAAAGCCGGGGATTCGGGTTTAGCTTGCTACCTTCTTGGTCGGATCGCCCCTTAATGTGAATACGAAAACCACCATCGCAATGGCTCCGATGGCAAAAATAGTATCTCCAGGAACACGCGCCCACCGCAACCATTGCATCAGCGGAGTGGCGAGAAATTCAGAGCTTCGGGCATACCAATACCCATGCTCTACCGACGCCCAGGTTTGTAGTAGTCCCACGGGCAGCAGGCTTCCGACACACATCAGAAAGAGCCCGATATTCATCGACCAGAATGAAAAGCGGAGCCAGGATTCCTTCCACTTGGCGTCAGGGATAAGTGCGCGAAGGCAAATCAGCATGAGACCAATTCCCAGCATGCCGTACACCCCGAACAGAGCGGCGTGGCCGTGGACGGCGGTCGTATTGAGTCCCTGCATGTAATAGAGCGCGATGGGGGGATTGATCATGAAACCGAAAAGACCCGCACCCACCATGTTCCAGAACGCAACCGACACGAAAAAATAGATGGGCCACTTGTACCGCTGAACCCAAGGGCCGCGCTTCGAAAGTCGGAAGTCGTCAATGGCGGCATAGGCAACCAGAACCAAGGGCACAACTTCTAATGCGCTGAAGACCGAACCCCAGGCCAGGGCCACCGTCGGAGTTCCGGAAAAATACAGGTGATGACAAGTCCCGATGATGCCTCCTGATAAATAGATAGTCGCGGAAAGCAGCGCTGCCTCCGCCGCGAGTTTTGCGTTGATGAGATTAAGACGCGTGAAAACGAAGGCGATGACCGTCGTCGCAAACACTTCGAAAAATCCCTCAACCCAAAGGTGAACCACCCACCATCGCCAATACTCGACGATAGTAAGGTGAGTGTGCTGGCCCCAAGTCAGGCCCGCGCCATAAAAAAGACCGATCGCGGCGGAAGAGATTAAGAAAAGCCAAAGCAAATGCCTTTGGTCGCCGGGATTTTTGAGTGCCGGTCGCACCGACCGAACCACCAGAAAAAGCCATAGAAGCAGTCCTACGAATAGGCCGATTTGCCAAACCCTTCCCAAATCAACGTACTCGTATCCTTGGTGGCCCAGATAAAAAGAAGTGGTCTCGGACATCTTCTGATGAACGCTCATCCACTCGCCGGTTAGCGAGCCAACAACGACCAGAAGTAGCGCCATGAACAAAACGTTCACTCCGAGACGCTGCCCTTTCGGCTCTACTCCACTGACCAGCGGTCCAATGAAAAGCCCGGTCGCAAGCCAAGAGGTGGCAATCCAGAAAAGCCCGAGCTGAACGTGCCAGGTCCGCGTGACACTATACGGAAGCCAGCGATCGAGCGGAATGCCGTAGAGGCCCCCTCCCTCGACGCCGTAGTGAGCGGTGACCACTCCACATAGGATTTGCACGAGAATCAGCGCGGAGACGATCCAGAAGTATTTCACCGTGGCCCTCTGAGAGGGCGTGGATTTCCAGCCGGCCAACGGGTCGACTTCCGGAATTGGTTCGCTTAATCCCTTTTCCGGGCGGGATGCATACCACCAAACGAGCGCGCAAATCCCGCCAAGAAGCATGAGGATGCTGACACCGGTCCATACAATAGATTCGCTGGAAGGGCGATTCCCGACCAGTGGTTCATGGGGCCAGTTGTGGGTATATGAAATGTGGTCACCCAGCCGATTCGTTGAAGCGGCCCACGAGGTCCAGAAGAAGAACGCCGAGAGTGCCTTGAGTTTATCCGTCCCGGAAACCGCATTGGCCGGAATGGCATATGCGGTATTTCCCTTGGTAAACACCTCCGAAAAATGTCTTACGTTATCCTGGAAGGCCTCCGCCCGAATTGGATCGATGGTGATGGTCTGAGTCGCGGCATCGAATCGGTTGGTGCGGATGATCTGTTGAAGTCGGCCTTGTAACCCCAGGCGCTGTTCTTCGTTTAAATCACCAAACGGTTTGTGATATTCCGTCTGTGCCCAGCGTCCCAGAATAAAGGTAGCTTCCCGATGTAGCCAGTCCGCCGTCCAATCGGGAGCCAAATAACTTCCATGCCCCCAGATTGAGCCGACTTCCATTCCGCCCATGGTCTGCCACACATTTTGCCCGAAAGAAATTTCGCCGGACTCCACGACAACCGCGCCGTTATCGGTAACGACTTTATCCGGAAGCGGGGGTGCTTCCTGATAGATCCTCGTGCCAATCCACCCCAAAACGGAGAAAGAAAGCAGCAGAACGGCAGCGAAGGCAAACCACAGTCGTTTCATAAAGAGTCCCTCTAAAAAATCACACCGATTATCTTTCACGGCACAATATCCGGCAAACCATTTAAACTATTGTAGTTTTCGGTCTCTTCGAGACGCTTGCCGGGAGTCATTCTCAGAACGAGGTACTCCTGAGTCTGAGCGCGTTCGCTTCGCAATGCGCACCGACATCGGACGGTAGCAAAAGCGATAGCTTCCGTTGTGTTCTCCAGTCGGTAACTCGACAGGTGAGAGAAAAAAGAGGTTGGTCCTACCCGGTCAAACCCGAAAATTCACCACGTCCTAAGTTGAAAAAGCATTTGTCTTTCTAAGTTGCCTTTTTAAGCCGCAAGACCTTCAACGGGCTCTTAAAGATATTTGACTCACGCCACTTCTTGGAACCCAGCTTATCGGCTATTTCTTTAGGCGAAAGAATGTATTCTACATGGTCGATTTCAATTGCTGAATTCGGCATGCCCTCCCACTCCGCTGTTGAAGGTCTTTGAGCCATGGTCCTACCGCCTTTTTCTTTCAAAACTTTCAGTCCTTCGGCGCCATCGGAACCCGTTCCGGAGAGAATGATTCCTATGGACCCGCGAGCTTGATCTTCTGCTAACGAAAATAGAAAATGATCAATAGCGCTATTCACCATTTTTTCGGGGCGGGGGATGAGAAGAAGAGAGTCTCCATGGATTTCTATAAATTTATCCGGCGGCAGAATATAAATGTGATTAGCAAGGATTTTTTCTCTGTCCGTGACTTCAATAACGGGCATTTTTGTCGAGCGAGACAGAATCTGCGGAAGGAGACTCTTGGACTTGCGTAGAAGGTGTGAGAGCAACACGAACGCCATCCCGGTATCGGTCGGCAAGTTTTCGATAAGCTCCTGAAAGGCTGCTAAGCCTCCGGCGGAGGCGCCGACGGCAACTACAGACGGATAGTTTACTTCTCCCACGTCTTTGTTCACTCTTGTTGACCTCTATCCTTGCGAACTAATCGCCACCTTCAAAACTCCATCGCTTTGGTGAGCAAAAAGCTCATAAGCTTGATGAATCTCATTCAGATTAAATCGGTGCGTGACCAAGGGTCTCAAATCGACTCGGCCCGATCCGACCACTTCCATCATCCGTCGCATTCTTTCCTTTCCTCCCGGACAGAGCGTGGTCACCAGCCGGTGATCGCCAAGACCGGCCCCAATGGCATCCAGAGGGAGAGTGAGTTTTCCAGAGTAGACTCCCACGCTGGAGAGCGTCCCTCCGGGGCGTAACACCCTTAGACAGGATTCAAACGTTTCTTGCGTTCCCAATGCTTCGATTGCTACGTCGACACCACGACCATCGGTAATCTTATGAATCTCTTTCGTCGGATCTTTTTCCTTATAATTGATGACGATGTCGGCGCCAAGGCGTCGGGCTGTTTCAAGCCGGTTCAGCAATGAATCAACGACAATGATTTGACTCGCTCCTTTGAGCCGCGCGCCTGCGGTTGCACAAAGTCCAATGGGGCCTTGCGCAAATATAGCGACCGTGTCTCCAATCTTTATTTG
>JAYVQZ010000442.1:0-17164 GCA_043776735.1 Deltaproteobacteria bacterium
CTTCCTATGACTATCGCATTGGGGTATTTCACCGAAATGGCGTCGGCCTTTTTTTTTGCTAAAAGAAGAGCTAAAGCAATGGGACTGACGCCGGGGGTCTTAAAACTGGATTCGTCCACGTGCGGCGCCATGGCTTCAAAGGGAATTTGAAGGCGTTCCAAAAGTTTTTTCCGATAAGGAGAGGTGCTAGCTAAAATGATGTGGGGGTGGCTCACGTTATCCGCGCTTCTTTGGCACTTTTGATTAGCCTTCAGCCAAGAAATCGATGTCTTCTTCTAGGAGGCGGGAACCTAAAAGAAGATCCTGCACATTGTTCTGCTCTTCAAGGCTTAAATTAGAGAATAGGGTCTGAGGAAATAGATCGAAGTCCTCATGAAGGGATTTTATAGATCGATCCCCTGAGCGAAGGACCAATGCGGCAGGCGCTGCTTTTTCTTTGGTATCTTTCATCCACTGAGAACTCTAATAGAGGCTTTGGGATTTTGCCAACTCCCGGCTAACGCATCGCAATATTCAGACCTTGAAAATAGTCTCTTATTCCAGTCCGTAAATCCCATTGTGGCAGGTAACCCAATTTCTCTTTCGCCAACTTAAGATCAGCTTGAGTATAACTCTGGTAGGTTTTGAGATCGTAAGGGTTCTTAAAATACTGAGGTTTCACTTTCCGGTCGAGGAGTAGTTCCCCCAATAGGTCCGCTAATTCATTAAAGCTCGTCGCCGTTCCTGTCCCCACGTTATAAATTCCACTAGGGCTTTTAAGTGCCAAGAGATTGGCCCTCACCAAGTCTTTTACGTAGATAAAATCTCTGCGCTGCTCACCAAACTCAAAAAGGCGGGGCTGTAGGCCTTTACGAATTTGACAGGCCAAGTGCCAAATCATCGAAGCAGGTCGCCCTTTGCCCGACTCA
Source organism: Deltaproteobacteria bacterium (assembly GCA_043776735.1). Taxonomy (GTDB): domain Bacteria; phylum Bdellovibrionota; class FAC87; order UBA2466; family UBA2466; genus JBGSST01. The sequence goes on from JAYVQZ010000442.1 coordinate 909, forward strand.
TGGGGACCGTAAGCATTAAAGTAACGCAGGCCGCTCCAAAAGAAGCCGTCAAGCAGTTGAGGAACTAACTGGTCGATTTCAAGTTTGGACGCCCCATAGGCCGTAATTGGATCTTCGCCACTCCCCTCTTTCATAGCGACCTGGCAATGCCCATAGACACCGGCCGAGGAGGCATACACCAATTTGGCGTGGGTACTTTTCACAAGATCGGCCACCAAAAAAAAAGAGTCTAAATTATTGCGCCGAAGGACGTCATCATTGGGGTAGCGAGGATCGGTGATGGCCGCTTGATGGAAAATCGCATCAAGCGGACCACTCCAAGGGATCTCTTTTGCCACGTCGGTCAATACCCTTTTGCCTTGGAATCCGGGAAGATTCTCGGCAAGCCCTAGGGGATCGCGATCCATCACAACGACCTCCCATCCCTGCTTCTCCAGCTCTAACGCAACGTTAGAACCGATAAATCCTCCTCCCCCGGTTACCAGTGCTCTTGCCATGACCTCGATATAGCACAACGGACCCGCTAGCGTGAGACTGGTGATCTGGACTAATATTGTCTTTGGCTAATGCAAACGAGGGCTCTGTGAAAAAACTTTTCCTTTTAACATTGATGGGAACCGTAGCTTATGGGGACGTCTACCTTGGCGAGCTAAAAAAAGGGACCTGTAGCCGACTCAAAGGACAGACTTACAGTACTTACGTAAAAACCGTCCTCTCAGATAAAAAGTTTGAGGTGACTTTAGATGACTCTGGCACCTGCGGAAAGTCCGCCTATGTTTTAAAGCGCGAAGGACGAAAGCGCTGGGTGGCTTTTGCTGATGAAACAGGCTGCCAATGCTACCTTAAAATTTCTAAAGTGATTGAAAAGGCCAAATGAAAACGCTCTCTATTTTTTCTCTTTTTCTTTGCTTGCTGTCCAGTTTCCCCTCTCACGCAAGTGAGCCCCTTCCGATAGTTCAAGGATTTACGAACCGCATTGCCACTCAGTTTGCCATTCTCTACGAGGGGAACATATCGCTTGAGGTCTATGCCACCGCAAAAGGGACCAATCAGCGCCATATTCCCCTATTTGCAGAGACGCGAACCTTTCCCAATTCGGCAGCTCAAGTGCTTCACTATCGTTTTTCAGGGCTCTCCCCCGATGAAGAGTACACGCTCCAAATCAAGCAGAGGGACGGGACGGAATTGGACGCCCGGACTTTTAGAACTCTCAAGTTAGAAAAAAAAAGCGTTCGGTTTGCCGTGGCCTCTTGTATGGATGACTCCTTCGAAAACGAGCAGGAGGGAATGTGGAATGCGCTTCTGGGCAATGAGCCTGAGTTGATTTTTTTGATTGGCGATAATGTTTACGCTACTAAAGGCGTGTTGTTTAAGGGTGTTGGCGCCAGCCCTCCACATCTGTGGGAGCGATACACGGAAATGAGAAAAAAGCTCACCGTATACCGGGCCAAAAAACTGACTCCAATTTTCGCCACTTGGGACGACAACGATTACGGGATGAATGACGGCGATCGAACGTTTGTAAATCGCATCGAAAGTACAAAGATTTTCAACGCCTTTTTCCCCCAGTCCGCTTTAGAACCGGAATTGGAAGGGGGACCTGGTGTGGCGACACTTTTTACTGGCTTTGGGCACCGTTTTTTTCTTACCGATGATCGCAGTTTCCGGTCCGAGCCCAAGGTAAAAGAAGACACCCATTGGGGGGAGGCTCAAGAAAAGTGGATGTTTGATGCAATTAAATCCGACAAAACACCCACATGGATTTTAAACGGAGACCAGTTTTTTGGGGGATACCACAAATATGAATCCCTGCAAGGTAGTAGCCCCAAAGCCTTTAAGCGATTTCTCAAAGCAATGAAGGCTTCCATAGCGCCAGTGGCGTTGATCTCTGGCGATCGTCACCTAACGGAACTAATGCGGATTCCCGCATCGGAAACGGGGTTTGAAACCTACGAACTCACTACAAGTCCGCTTCATGCAAAGGTCTATCCGGAGCCCTGGGAAAAAACACCAAATCCCCTCAAGATCGCCGGACAGGGATCCATTAATAACTTTGCGATCATTAACTCGGTCGCCTCAGTGGGAAGCCTCAAATTTAAGGCCAGCGTCTACGGGCCAAAAAACAAACTTCTCTTTGAGAAGGAATTAGAGGTCCGCCGTTAGCATGATCTCTCGGACCGAAGGTCCGGGAGTCTCAATCGTTCGATTGGGCATGAACGCCCCAAAATTAACGATCGACAGTTCACCCAGACTACGCCTTTCTTTTTTGCGCCCGTCTGTGATCTACTCAAAGAACTCGTCATCTATGGATTTAGGGACTTAGCCCTGCATTCTTCAAGGCAACGGGAGAATTTGACCCTAAGCGAAAAAGGGCACTGCGACGACCTTCCCGCACAAAACCGTGGCACCTTCCTTGCTCTTAAACTGCTCGATTTAGGAGTGTACGTATGCGAATTCTCACTGTGCTCGTTGCAGTATCTTTTGTACTTATTGGTTGTAGTTCCGGAAAAGGAACCTCCGCTGTTGGGACGCCCACCGGCACCGAGAATTCCGGTAGCTACTATCCACAAAACGGACCCACCAGCGGCGGCTACCAGGATTACAGCGGAGGAGGTAACGGCGGCACTTCAGGCGACGTGCCCTCTGGCGTATTCCCCGCGATCTTCGGATGGGATGGCCGAGATTATAATGTGTTCTTAGGCCTCGTGATTGCGCCTAACAACCCTTACAGCGCGTGCAATCCAAGCACCTATGGGAACCCTTCCAGCCAACAATCGCTGAGAAATATTTATACCTTCGCCAACCCCAATAGCGATATCAGCGCCTATAGCTTTTACGCGCAGCACCCTCCTACGCTGTGGGACTATGACACGAATTCCGGCGGGGGAACCTTTCGCGGTTACGTGAAAAAGGGCGCTATCGATCCCGATACGCTCTGCGGGTCGGGCGGAGGCTATGGATACTAACCAGCAGTTCGTTTTCGCTTTGCTATGACTTCGTTTGCGTTTTCGGCATTTGTTGCCGCAGGATAACGAAGCAATTCGTTGAGTTCATTGAGTACCCGATCGGCATCTGAAAATCCCAAGTAGTAGGAAGTTCCATCTTTTAGTTCAATAAAGAGCCCTTTCTTCCAAAATGCCCAATGAAAAATTCGAGGCCATTCTTTAATAAAGCCCATCGTAATTAACTGGTAAGGCCGGCAGCAAAAGATGGTCTGAATCATATTTCTAGAAAAGCGACGGGACCTAAAACTCACGCTCTTAATCCAGAGCCGATTATCTACGATCAAAATCTTTCGAGGAATGGAACCCAAAAAAAACATCGTGACAGTGGCAATTACGAAAACAAAGAGACCGGTCTCCAAATACTGGTTTACCAAATAAGAGCCCTGAATCAGGTTCACGGCCAAGAGGTGCGTTTCTAAAGCTTGGAAGAGCTGGCAGACCGCCCAAAGAATATTGAGGTAAATAAAAACCGCCAAGAGGATAAAAATGGGTCGGTAACGCAGCTTCCGAACGTAACGAACCTTCGTGTGAGGAAAATTTCTAGCAAAAGCAAAGCGAAAACCCAACAACGTAAAAAAAGCTATGGCCGCCCAAAAGACAAAGGCCTCCTCTTTAAATGAAATCGGCGGCTCCCACTTCACCAAGTAACTTCTCTCGGGTTGAAACAGGTGAGTCAGCCGCTCCGTAACCTGTGACTGAGTGAGGCCGTCTAGCACTTCAAGTGGGGTAAGCTCAGTTTCATAGGTCTGTTGAAAACTAAGAAGTGTCTGGGCAAGTTTTAGCTGAACGTCGCTGTTTCCGTCCCAATCTTCAATCCGCTTTCGAATCTTCTTTTTTGCCGCCTGGAGTTCAACTTCAGAAAGCTCACCCAGAAAAGCCTTTTTCTTGATCAGTTCATTGATCCTTCGGAGTTGCTCCGAATAGTCTTGGGCGCCCAATTCGAAATTGAGAACTGCGTAGCCATAACGGTCTTCATCAACCCAAATTTTCTTTTCGACGTTGGTGAGCGAACTGGAATGAGTGGCAACTTCTTTGGCGAAGCCATCCATCAAAGTCTCAAAAAGGATTTGGAGGGAGATTTCATCTTGGGGCTCAATATCCCAAAATTTAGTTCCCACCGACGCCCAAGGAGTTTGCCTAGTCACCGCAGAGCGGAGGTAAGGCTCAGTGCGCGGTTTGAGCAAGATTTCCTCTTTAGGGGGCTCAATTCCTGCCGGTTCCTTTTCAAACGTCTCTTTGATAAAGCCAAAGGTCTCTTTCCCTTTAAAAGGGCCCGAGTAAAAAAGTGTCATATTACTGGGAACGTAATGCTCGCTATAAAAGGATTTGAGATCTGCCAAGGAGAGCCAACGGATATTATTTCTTACCGAATCGGTTTCTCCCATAGAGCTATCCACAGAGAATTCGGTGGAAAAAAAATCAGGCAACACCCACTTAGGAGGATAAAGGGCCTCTAAGAAAGTAAGCAGTGGGTCCTTAGGCTGGCCAATCTCGCGCCATACCTCTTGCCTAGCGCGATCAATGTCCTCTAATGAAAACTGACGAGAAAAGATCATGCGATGAAACTCATTGAGTGCCCAGATTCCTTTGAGCGAAGGCACAGTCACTGCAAATGAAGTGTTCTTCCAAGAGGTAACCCCTGAGGGACTGCCTCCCACCTCTTCGCGAAAAAGGTTTGAGTAGGTCTGAGCAGCGCCAAGCCTAGCGTCCCGTTGAATGGTGTGTTCAAGGAGATGGGCCACCCCCCTGCTGTGAGGCTCCTCGTCTTTCCATCCAGAATTAATCTTTAGTTCGAGGTCAATTTGGCGGGAATTGGGAACAGACACGAAAACTACGGTCATCCCATTATTCAAAGTAAGCCGCTGTATCCCATGATAGGGATCGCCAGCAAACGCTGTCGCACAAATTCCCAGAAATAAAATGAAAATTCTTCCCAAATTCATACCGTGTCTTATCGGTATAAAGCATGGAACTTTTTAATGTTTTGTCACAGCCCCCCACGGCAGGTGTCGGAACAGGAGGTTACCCGCCGGCAAACGAGGTGTCAGTCACCCTTGCGTAGGAAAGGGAAGCGGTCGTACAAACCCAAATTTACAATCTTTTGTGGCCGCATCCGATTCCTCTGTAGGGGTGACTGACACTGGTACCAACTACAAGCCTGGGGCATCCTTTTTACTTCTTAGATAGCAAACGCCCGCTTGGAGTAGCCCCTTCGTTGAGCGGCTTGTGCAGTACAATATCGCGACCCTTCTCGCGGCCCGCCTCAAAGGAAGAAGGATCGCGCATCGTGTTATCCCGATAGAAACGGTGCAGCTTGGGGTAGCGGGCTTTTACAAAGGCCTCCACACGGGGGTCGTCTTCTAAAACCAATAGGGCATGTTTGCGGTCTTCCGAATCACTCCGTTGAATGTCCTTAACCATTTCGGCTTTTTGGGTTCGCAGTTTTTCCTGAAAACCGCTTAAAACGCCTAAAACAAACGAGGAGCGAGACTTCGATCCATTTTTCTTCTGTGATTTCCAAAAGTGCTCGGCCTGCTGAAAAAGAAAGTAGTATACGTACTCAGCAAGAACCACATTCTCTTTTGATCCCAAGATTTCTGCAGTTCTGTACGACACGAGATCTTTGTGATCAAATAGACTTCCGTAGACCACATCGACAAAATAAAAGTCGCTCAATATTGAGCAGGCCAAATAGTGGAACCGCTCCAATCGCCGACGTCGAAAACGAATGAGCCGATAGGTGCACTCCTCTTCACGTTTTTCTACAATGGAATCTAAATTGTATTTTAAATAGAGCTCCTGGACCTTTTGCATTGCCGCAGCAGCTTCGTTGGGATTGGTAGAGTTTGCTAGAGCCAGGAGTTTTTGCACTCGCTGAATTAACCTTGTTTCCGTCAATGGGGTGTTTTTGTTCTCTGGTTCATCGGTTTGCACGGGGGGATGGATCTCACCTTCAGCCTTGCGGGCCCAATCAGCTACCGCAAGCCTGGCACAGGCCTCTCGAAAATACGGACCATGCATTTCATCTGAGTGCCCCACCTCAGTGACATACTGGTGGGCTATTTCATGTTTGAGAATTTCAAGAACGATATCCCAAGGGTGCTTTTCAATAAGTTGTTTTGAAATGGCTATTTTACGGGTAACTGGATCCCACTGGCCCCAAAAAGTGGCGCTGTCGCGTACTTCAAAGTGCGGCCGCTGCAACGGAATTTTGTAGAGATAACAGATCTGATCGAATTCCCTCTGGAGCTGTTTGGTGCAGAGCCGAAACCATTTCGCCAGCGCCTCCTCTCGCCCTGCGATCATTACGAATCTTTCCTTCCCTGGATCCTACGAACCATTCCTGTCACCCAGCTTCGAGGAATTAGACTGACCCCTTTTGCCATGATCCGATTTCGCATTCCTGGAATCACAATGGTTTTCCCTGCCAATGCTCCATGAAATCCGGCCAAAGCTACGGTGGTCGAGTCCATTATCGCCGATTTCTGTGCAAAGAGTTTTGAGTTTTCCAGGTTAGCCGCCTTTTCAAAACCTGTTTCTGTAGCGCCCGGGCAAAGTACGGTTACCGTAACCCCAGTTTTCTTCACCTCATTGGCAAGCGCCTCCGAGTACGAGAGTACATAGGCTTTGGTAGCATAATACACCGCCATGAGAGGGCCCGGCTGAAAGGCTGCTGTAGATGCCACATTCAAGATGCGGCCATGTTTGCGTTTTACCATCTCAGGCAAAAGGTATTTGGTAAGACCGGTGAGCGCGACGATATTCACGTTGATCATGTCCAATTCTTTAGTCCAATCCAAATCAATATAGGGCCCGTACATTCCCACACCGGCGTTATTGACCAGAAAGTCGATCGCAATACCCTGCCGATCCAATTCACGAATTACAGCTTCTGTAGCTCCCGGCCGAGTCAAATCTTGAACAATGACCGCTTGCACCGACCCTGGCCGACGGCTTTCAAACTCTTTTTGCAGCGTCGCTAACCGTTCCGCGTTTCGGGCCACCAAAACCGTGCGAAAGCCTCCCTCAACACAAAGACGGGCTAGCTCAAGTCCGATGCCACCGGTGGCGCCGGTGATTAATGCGGTTTCTTGAGCCGTATGCTTCGGCGGCGACGTTGGTTTCTTCACGTACTTCTCCTGTGGGGATCCTTAATAGAACGCCAAAAGTAGTCCAAAAAACCAGGCTTGTCTTCCCTTCCCCGGGAGCCGAAGGTACAACGCTAAATCGTGAACTTACCTCCCCCCATCGAAAAACGGATCTCCCTCCCCTGGGGTAAGCTTACCGCGAAAGTATGGGGCCAGGCGCAGGGTGCTTTGCCAATCGTGGCACTTCATGGGTGGCTCGATAATGCTAACTCCTTTGACCCGTTGATTCCCCTTCTCAACTATCCGGGACAAATCGTCGCTCTTGATCTTGCCGGTCACGGGTTGTCGGACCATCGGCCCAATGGCGGGGTTTATCACTTTGTGGATGGGGTGACTGACCTTATCGATGCGGTCCACGCCTTAGGCTACGCAAAATGCATTTTAATGGGCCACTCCCTTGGTTCAGCACTCTCTAGTTTTGTGACTGCCTATCTGCCCGAAGTAATTGCAGCGGCGGTATTTATTGAGGCGCTAGGCCCTTTCGTCGCACCGCCGGAGAACTACCCCGATCAGTTTCGAAAGTATTTGGCAGCCAGGCTGGCCTTAGAAACAAAATCAAAGCCGCTCTACCCCACAAAAGACCGCGCCATTGAGGTTCGCCTCACCGTAGGAGACATGCAACGAAAGTCGGTGCAAATTCTCTGCGATCGAGGCTTGACGGCGCAAGGCAGCGGATTTACGTGGCGCAGCGATCCCAGGCTTCGGCTTCCCTCTCCACTTAGACTTACCGAGCCAAATGTGATTGCCACACTGAGCGAGATCCGCTGCCCTTCCCTTTTAATTCGCGGCAAGCAGGGGTTGGCCATTCCGTCTGATATTCTATCTGGGCGAAAGGTGGCGATTAAAAACCTTCGTGAGCTTGTTGTCGCTGGAGGACATCACCTCCACATGGACAACCCAGAAATCATTGTTGAGCCCCTTCGGCATTTTTTGAAATTGACCCCATGAACTTTTTAAACTCCCTAAATCCTGAACAGCAAGAGGCTGCCCGTCACGACTCGGGACCTATGTTGATCTTAGCTGGCGCCGGTTCAGGCAAGACCACCGTATTGGTCGCCCGCGCTGGTCGAATGGTTCACGAAAAGGTCGTCGCACCCGAATCCCTTTGTGTGCTTACCTTTACCAATAAAGCCGCCAGAGAATTAAAGCACCGCGTCTCAGAGAAGCTGGGAAAATCTGGTGAGAAGATCTGGGCGGGAACCTTTCACTCTTTTGGTCTCAACCTTTTGAAAGAATATGGGCATCACTTAGGACTACCTAAGCGATTCTCGATTATAGATGCCAGGGATGCAGAAGATCTCGTCAAAGAATTGATGGCCGACTTAAACCATCATGAAAAAAAGAATTTCGATACCGAAATGCTTTTAAAGCGACTGAGTCAATGGCGAGAGAGCGGACAAAGAGCCGCCAGTTCTGTTGATGCCTATGAGGAGGCAGCGGAATGGCTGTTACCACGTTATGAAAACCGGCTTAAGACTTTAGCGCTAGTAGACTTCGACGGCCTTCTCCTAGAGCCCATTAAGCTTTTGGAAGACCCTGTGGTGTGCGCGGATATTCAGAAATTATTTTCTCAAGTGATGGTGGATGAATTTCAAGACACCAACCCCACACAAATGAAGCTGTTAAAAAAACTTACTGCGGTTCACAAAAACCTTACCGTGGTAGGCGATGACGATCAGGCAATCTATGGCTGGCGAGGAGCCTGCGTTTCTAATATCTTAGAATTTCCAAAGATGTTTAAGGGATGCAAGGTAATCCGACTCGAACGCAATTACCGCTGCTCCGAACCCATTCTAAATCTAGCCAACCAGGTTATTTCAAAAAATACCAACCGCCACCCCAAAACCCTCCGCGCCTGTGGAGCCGGCCTAAGTGACGAGCTTCCTGAGCTTTTCATTTTTGAAGAGGAACAAGAAGAGGCGGAATGGGTGGCCAGGGAAATTGAGACTTCCATTCGCGATGGTATGCCCCGTAATGAGATCGCTATTCTCTACCGCTCCAACGGACAGAGTGCGTTTTTTGAGTCCGAGATGCGGCGTTTGGGAATCGATTATAAAGTGAGTGGCGGCACCTCCTTTTTTGATCGCCGGGAGATCCGCGATGGCTTGGCGTTTTTACGTTGTGCACTTCGTCCTCATGATGTGGCTTTTCGCCGAATATTAAATTTACCCCCGCGCGGAATTGGAGAAAAAACTTATGAAATTCTTCAAGGATTCGCTATAGAGAATCACATCTCTTTCGTTGAAGCAGCCAGACGCGTCCATGAGACTGGTTGCGATTTAAGAGCTGAGACGGCGATAACCGGGCTCTTTGATTTCTTAGAGACGGTAAAAAACGTCATTCTCACAAGAGACAAACCAGGTGATGCCTTCGCCGATGAACTCCTCCGCCTAGGCTACCGCGATTACCTACGCGGGCTCTCTGCAGATCTCGCCACCGGGGACCGCCGCTGGAAAGTGATCGATGTATTAGCCGGGGTATTAAATCGATATTTTTCAAAACGCGAGCAAACCACAAAGTTCCTTCAGCAGTTTTTAGACGGCATGGAGCTGCGTGATGATCACGACGACGACGATAAGAAGAGTCCAAAGGTTTCTCTTATGACCTTTCATGCTTGCAAGGGATTAGAGTTTCGCCAAGTGTTTCTTGTGGGAGTGGAAGAAGATCTCCTCCCTCACAAATTCTTAGGAAGCGATGTCCAAGAAGAACGCCGATTGTTTTACGTCGGCGTGACCCGGGCCAAAAGCAAACTGGTTTTATCTCGGGCAAAAAGCCGCCAGCGTCATGGACGAAGAGCCAATGTGGTGGCCTCCCGGTTTCTTACCGAGCTTCCCCAGGGGCTTCTCCAAGTGCATGAGTCGGGACGCCCCCTTGGCGAGGAAGGGCGCGCGGCCCTTTTAAAAACACTCTACGACAAGTTAAACTTTCAGCCACCCCAATGAACGACCGGTTTTCAAAAGAACAATGGCGGCGCCTTAGGGCTCTAAGGATCGTCTTTTTAGGCGAGTCTGCATCAAGAGCCGAAGACTACTGGCCGGGAGAATGCGGGAACGACACCGAACTTCTTGAACTTTATGATGCCTCCTTTGGAGAGCGAATAGGAACAAAGTGGGATGCCATCATTGCAGAGCTTAAGACAAAAAAACTCTATGGCGCGTTTCAGTCCTTGCCTATTGTAGATCTGGGATGTGGCAGCGGTATCGCCTCACGGCGCTGGTTAACGGCGTTTCCTCCCGCAGCCGGTCAAAAAATCTTACTAGTGGACCGTTCCAAAAGCGCGATGGCCTATGCCCAGCAAAAGCTATTGGCCTTAGGACGTGAGTGTGACATTCAGCTCTCGCCCAAAGCCGCAGAGATTCCCCAAAACCGGTTGGTTTTGGCAAGCCATGTGATCAATGAACTGGCGCCGGCCGCGGTCAACTGGTTTCAAAAAATCTTAAGCCAATCTGCCGCCTTTGTATGGGTGGAACCCGGCGCAAAGGAAACGGCAACGAAAGTGGTCAATCTAAGAGAAGCCCTGCGGGCCACCCACGATTTTATTGCCCCCTGCCCCCATAATGAAAGCTGCGGAATGCTAGTTCCCAAGAATGAACGCCACTGGTGCCATCATTTTGCCAAGCCACCAGGTGACGTTTTTCAAAGCGCTTTTTGGCGCAGGTTTAGTACCGAGCTTAAGATCGATCTCCGTTCTTTGCCCACCAGCTATCTCGTCGGGGTGAAAAAAGGGGCTACAAACTACCCGCTGCCACCGAATCGAGTTATCGGGCGAGCCCGCCATTATAAAGGTTACGCCCTGGCCCTTTTATGCCGAACTGGTGGGGTGGGGGAAGGCCGGGTCATGTCGCGTCATTTTCCGGACACCGTAGACCGCCTTGGCGATCACCACTTTTGTGAATCCATTGAGCCGACCCAATGGGAGCCGATAAAGTAGGTTTTTTACTTCAACCACCTAAGGGTAAGATAAAAAAGTGCTCCTAAAGCTCCTTATTCTTCTGCTCCCTTTTCCCGCAGCTTATGCGGCAAAGTCGACCCCTGCTCCCAAAATGCCTCAGAGCCAGAACTTTGAAGTTTTCACCAAGAAACGATCCTTCCAAATTACCGGCCAGCTCTCGCCTTTTCGATTTCTGGTAGACGGAAGGCTCCTCTATGAGAGGCCTCGTTCATTTTCATCGCTAAGAGTCAATAATGTCGCAGTAACCATCCGCGAGGATAACCGCCGCTATTTTGAGTTTGAAACTGACGCCGACAAATTTGCCCTTGAAGCTAAGACATGGAGCGGACTTGCCGATCGATTCAAGTTGGAACCAGGCCGCCTAATCAGTGCCCGGTGGACCGGGAAAAAGTTTCTGTTCACCGTTGGCGGTGAAGTGGCTCAGGCCAAAATAGACGGTCAAATCGTAAGCCTCACCAAAGAAAAAATTGAGTGGAGTCCGGGAGACAATGTGCAAACTACCCACCACCTCGTGCTCATCGGTGAGGGCGCTGTACCTAGTGTCACCATTGAATTCCAGCTGGTTTCTGGAGAACAGCACGCGTTGCTCACGGCCTCCAAGCAAAGTGAAGAACACTCCAATAAAAACCGGTTAACCGCATCGGTTCAAGAAAGTTGGCTCGACAAGGTTCAATGGCGCCTTCTTCAGGTGGAAGGCGGTACCCGAACTGCGGGAGGTCGATCGAATGAAACTTTCGGACTTTTATTAGCGCCGCAATACCCGTTTAATAAAACACTCGGACTACGAGGCTTGTTGGGCATATCCCTATTCAATGCCGTAGGGGGACTCCAATGGGGACCCCATTTAGGATTGCATCTCACGTGTCTTTTATCGATAGCGTCACTTTCTATCGAAGCTGGCCCCTCATTGGTTAATCTCAATCATAACGTGGGTAACGTAGTGAGCATGGATGCCGCTCTCTCCTTTCCTCTGTCCACAGTCGTAAGTTTTATTGACCATGCCGGCCTCTCTTATTCCTCTTGGCTGACGTCAAAGACTACCGTGGTAAAATTATTTATTGCGGCGAAGTTTTAAAGAGAACTCTCGGGCCGAAACTCTCTGCCGTGATTAGGAGCTTGCGGAGCCATCGTGGCAACCTTCGGTCGTCGACCAAAGGCGTAAAATAATATTAATGAATTCGCTGGCCCACAGGCTCCACGCAATGATGAAAATAATATTGGCTAAGCCGCTTTATCGATGAGGTAACGTTCGGGGGCCAGGGAGATGCCTTCGGCAGCGAGGTCGGAAAACGCCTTATCCAGGACTTCGTCGGCGATAAGAAGCTGCAGGCCGTAGTCTTCAATATAATAAATAAATTTGTAGATAAGGTAACTTCCAGAAGCGTCGGTAATGAGAGCTAAAGGAGCAGGATGTTTGGCAACGCCTTGAATGCTTTTTGCCGAGGTCACCAAAATTTTCTCTAACTTCCTACGATCCGCAGTATGGGGAAAATGAAGAAAGTGGCTCCGAGTGAAAGGACGAATTCGCGCGGAAAAATTTAGCACCTGAGACTGTGCCATGGTCCTATTGGGAACAGAAATCCATTCATCGCCCAAAGCCACGAGTAAGGTTGCCCGCCAAGAAATTTCGTAAACCTGACCAGCCCATTTCTGAGGCCCGTTGGAAACTTCGATCCAATCCCCAATTTCATAGGGCTTATCAAACTGCATCGCGACCCCAGCCATGAGGTTGCCCAACGTATCTTGAAGCGCTAATCCAAGTACGATCGAGAAAAAGGCTGAGGTGGCCAAAAGGGGAGCAAGGTTCAAACCAAAAACTCCGGACAACACCCACGTGGCAAGTACCAGAGAAAAAGTCAGGGTGAGCATGTTTACAATCAGAAGAGGAACTCCGACTCTCATGTTCTGTAAAAACAGATATTCGAACGTGGTAATGCGCATGGTTTTTATCAGAACCAAGCAACCCCAAATGATGGAAAGCAGTCCAAGGTAAGGGATCACGCGCTCGATCCAATTCCCTGGGTTTTCTAATAGGCGCAGCATCCAAAAGCCGATAGAGAAGGCCAATAGGTTAGCGCTATGAATCAAAAGGTTCTTAAACAGTTTTCTTAGATTGTGATGACGCTCTGGAGTGAGCCCTTTTAAAAAAAGCCGGTAAAAAAACCACGAGCTTAACGCCAAGGCGAGAACCAAAAAAAGCAGTTCAGCCTGAACGATTGCTTCAACTCGGGCCAATGGAATCCAGGAGTTCACGTCGAACTTATCGGAAATTTTGCCTATTATCTTGAGTTAATGTGAATAAAAACCAAAGGCACGCCGAAGCATAATCGCTCCGGCCATGCGGCCCGCCAGCCACAAGCCACTCGAATAATTCGGGTTAGCGACCCATAGACAGCTCGGTAAGATTGCTTCCTTCGATGTTACAAGGGAGATCCACGCTTACCGGTTTTCCCCAAACGGTAGTCTTTCCCTTAAATTCGCCATCTCTTCCGTTCACATCGGTGTAAATTCGCATTTCAACGGCATCTGGACATCGCAGCCCCTGTACTTTTTTGTTTTCGCTATAGCAGTCCAAGCGCCCTAACTTTGGGGAACAGACCCCAAGAGTCAAACGACCGTTCCGCTCGGCCGGAGAAACCCATTCTGATTTAGGCTTAGTCCCATGACTCTTTGATTTTTCGCCTACAGGATTGGCAAAACTTATCGCTGTGGTTAAGGCAAACATTAAAACCATAGCAAGTCGGCTTGTTCTGTTGAGATTCAATGCTGTCTTCACATGCCCCCCAAAAGGAGTTCGTTGCGTATAGAAGACTAAAAGAATGCAAAGCCCCGGCCCAGCTCGTAGCCGTTGAATACCGCTTGAATACAGCTGGAATTGAGTACTTAGCCTAAAAAGTGTCAAAAACTTACACAGTTTTGTTGCCCTTGGGGCACCGGCCGTTCCGCCGTTTGGGGAGCAAAAGGTATTCCCAAAGAGCGCGTCGGAGAACCCCACAACTGTCCGCTTTTTAGAGCGGGAAACCTAGCGACAAAAATGGGTCTACCGAAATCCGTTTTCTAGACAGATTTAAATGATCGAGATCGCATGTATTCCTTGAGTAGCGATACTGCAAAGATCCAAGGCCCAACGATTGCAAAGTTAGTGTTTAGGGGAATTTTACTTTGCTCAAGATCGGCCACAACCTTCACCAAATGATCCTGTTGGCGTTTCTCAGCAACAGTGCGTTCGCTTTGTTGCAGACCCACGGCCCGTCCAATGGAGTGGTTGACGACGAACAGGAGCCACAAAAGCCGTCTCAGGCAACTCAGCCACAAAAAAGCGAAGAAAAGTCCAAGCCACCTGAAGGCCACACCGAGGAGATGACCAAAACGATTAAATACTTTGCCGACGGAGATCCTGATCTACAAAAAGCCCTCGAAGCTGCGGTTACCGAATCCCTAAAAGACGCCAAAGCGGGCCTATTTAAGGATATGAAGGGACCAAAAGGCGAAGAGCTTTCGCCGGAGGCGAAGGTGGAAAGACTTCTGTCCAGCCTTAAAACAGCCGACCTGCTTACTAGAGAGGGGATGTCGGCAGCCATTAAACCTGAGGTAGGGCTCGACATGGGCACCCTGCTTTCACGCATTCCGAAAAATTTGACCGAAAAGGCCTCCGTGAAAGATTTTAGCGACCAGGCGTTTCTCGCCATGATGAACATCAATTGGGATGAGGGGAAAAACGGCGGCAAAAAGCTCGATGGTGGACCAGACAAAACCTCAGATCCCGCAGTAAATTCCCCAAACCATCGTATGGAAACCGCAGAAGCTGAAAAACCAAAACCAGGGATTACTGAATCTCTTTTGGGTTCCGTTGGCTTAGGTGGAATTGGAGCGATCGTTGATAGCGGACTCCAATCGGCTGTAGAAACAGTAAATCCCTACATTGCGCAAGCTCGAGATTGGCTCGCTAGAAATCCACCTCCTGCTGCAGAACCTTCCTCTCCGCCTCGCCAGGTCCCCACTGCCCCAACAACGGACAGCCATAACCAGGGAACCAATACGCCACAGGATCCCCAAGTCCAACCCAATCCTCAAACGGCGAACCCGATCGCGCTTCAACCGACGGTGACCAATCCAACCCAGCCAGCGGTCCCAGCCAGCCCTCAACCGCTGGCAACCACCCAGGGATCTGCTGTTACAGGAGGGGTTAGGACACCAAACGCTTTGCCTAATTCGACAACTCCGTCTTCTCTGGCGTCGGTACCTCGAACCCCGACCGCATCGTCTTCCAATGATTTTAATAATCCGGCCTCGTCTAGCTCTGGAAGTAATTTAGGCACCTCAACAAATCCAAATTCGCCTGGGGTATCGCTGGGTGCTTTTCCTAGCGCTATTCATGGCCAGGCTGGCAGTTACCCTGGAGGCCTTTCGCCTTCCACATCCTCAGAGGGGGGCACTGTCTCGGACAATGGGTTGACCGGTGAACTCAATGGAAATTCCGTAGTGACCAATCCGGAAAATTCCAATCTCCCGAGACCAACGGGGGGAAAAACGGCTAAGAATTTCGTTGCGCAGAACTCCGGAGATCCCTCCGATAAATCGGCAAGCATTATCTATAATGTCTGGGGCACGCCTTCCGGAACCAATTCTAGTTACAACTCTGATTCAGGAATAGTGGGTTTTGGGAGCGGTTTGGATTCTCGCGGTTTTTCGCTTGGGTTTTTTGATCCTAAAAAAAGCCCTTCCGCCGCACTACCCAGTCTCCCTTCGACAAGTGTGATGGCGGGAAACAGCACGGGATTTTTCGATATCTCACCAGCCGCTCTGGCCGGGGGCGCCTTTAATGAAAAGAGTGGTAGCCTCAATGGAGCCGTCGGAAGTGGAGTAAATGGTGCTATTCCGACGTTAAACTCCGCACTCTCAGGTGCCGGGGTAGCGGTCGCTGCAACGGTTTTGCCCAAACGTCTTTTTACCACAGGAAATTCGACGGTTAGCGTAACGTCGGGAGGGAGCACTCTCACTGCTCAGCCCCTTCCGATTCCCACTACAGACAATACGAACCTCGCGGCGAGTGAGGAACCATTGCCTTCCTCTGCTTCGTTGATTGCCACAACGGCCTACAAGACTTTGGGAACGGGAAACAGGGGGAGAACCGTTGCGGTCCCCCCGAGC
>JAYVQZ010000443.1:0-4342 GCA_043776735.1 Deltaproteobacteria bacterium
GATATGAGCGAGTACATGGAGAAGCATACGGTTTCTCGTCTAGTAGGCGCGCCTCCTGGTTACGTTGGATTTGATGAGGGCGGTATGTTGACTGAAGCGGTCTTCAAACATCCTTATGCGGTCCTTCTCCTTGATGAGATGGAAAAAGCCCATCCGGACGTGAGTAATATTTTATTGCAGGTGATGGATAGCGGTCGACTCACCGATACGAACGGAAAGGTGGCTGATTTTCGCAATGTGATTTTGATCATGACCTCCAATGCCGGGGCTCGTGAATTGACCAAGCAAAGCATTGGGATTCACAACGAGACGACGGAACGCCGAGCAAAAAATGCGTTGAAGCAACTCTTTGCCCCTGAGTTCTTAAATCGCCTTGATGGCATCATCTCGTTTGATTCCCTGCCAAAGCCCATTTTGATGCAGGTGATTACCAAGTTTGTCGATGAGCTGGCTCTGCAATTAAAAGAGAAAAAAGTGACTTTGGACATCACAGATGCGGCCAAATTTTGGCTCTATGAAAAAGGCTACGATCCCGCCTACGGGGCTCGCCCCTTTGCTCGAGTTATCGATGATAAAATAAAGAAGCCCCTGGTCGATGAGCTGCTCTTCGGAAAATTAGAACATGGAGGCCACGTCACCGTGGACATTATGGGCGACGTCCTCGAATTCGCCTTCAGCAAATGACCTGAAAAGGAATTTGTTGCCCGTCTGCAATTGATGCTCATTGAGTTTATTTTATTGGGTATAATTGACGGAGCCTATGATGCGATCCGTCTATATGTTGCCCGGTTTAATCCTCATGCTGGCGTTTGCTGGTGCCATCGTAGTCTCGTGTTCTCTTGCCTCATACCAACCTCAGTTTGTGGTGACGGTGTCGGCTGCTCAAACTGGCCGTTCTGGTCCCGCATTATCGCAAATGTCCCACTATATTCTAGCGGTATCAGGACCCAACACCAATTCCCTTAACGATTCTGATGTTCAAGGAAGAAGCCTGGATTGCCTGGGATTAAAGGGCCAAGTTTTTTTTCCTCTCACTTATTCGCAATTGCTTTCGGGGGTTCAGGCAAGCTTGGCGCTGGGGGATTATCAATTCACACTAATCGGTTTTGACGGTTCCGCCGTTGCCTCTCCAGCTTCTGTAGCAGAGCTCGTTGGGGGTTCTCCAAACCTCAAAGCGTACCGCCTAGCCCAAGCATCGGCATCGATTGGAAAAAGTCAGACATTGGAATTGGCCCCCGCTTACGATGCCGCCTCAGCACCCGATCTGCTGACTCAATGCCCTAAAGCCGCCTATTCCCTCCATGCCTTGCTGGAAAAGAGCAGTCAGGTCTTTTACTTTACCAACTCCTCGGGTAGTTGGGTTGCCAATCAGGTCGATCCGTTGGGGGGACAAAACCTAGGTAGCTTATATGTTGATGCCAGTGCGAAAGCGCATGTGACGTATGGAACTACGGGGACATCAGTGGGGGTTCGCTATTCCACGAATTCGAGTGGAACTTTTTCTCCTCGTGCCCAGGTGGCGACCTCTGGGCAAACGGGGGGATTTGACTACTCTGCAATAGTTTTAGACAAATTAAATACTCCTATCGTGCTAAGTAACGACAGCACATTGGGATCGGGCAACGTCCTTGGTAAAACCTATGAAAATCAAGGATCTGGTTTCATCCTAGGCTCTTCGGTTTTTACGATCTGGTTCCTAGTTACCGAGATTTTTCAATGACGGTCAGAACCAGCGGGGAAATTGCCGTTGTGGGAACAGGCACGAACAGTGGCGCGCCGATGTACGTATCAGCTCGATCAGTCGGCGGCATTTGGAGTCCCATTACTGTCGTAAATACGGCAATTCCACAAACCTGCTCGGTGGGGTCCGTTGGCGGCCAAGTTCAGTATGATCCCAACGGATTTATCCACGCCATTTTCCGTTGCGAGGGAGCAAGCTCAGCTTTCCTGGGATACGTTACCAACCGCACTGGGTCCTGGGTCACTCAATCCCTGGACTCGTTAAATTCGGGTAATGGACTGGTTTCGTTCAATATTGATCCTACGGGTAAAATGCACGTCGTTTACACAAATTCGACACTTTTGGTCTACCTAACCGGTGATTCTGCGAATTCAACCTTTGCCTCTCCGCAAACGATCGTTAGCACTGTGACTTCGTTCACCAGTCAAGTGATCGCCGCCAGGGGAGCCTCCGATGTTTGGATTTTAGTCAGCGAGCTATCAGGTGGCGCTGTTTTTTTATCCCAGTACCATAAAGATTCCGGCGGTTTCTTTAACCATACGAGCATCGGTTCCTACCCTACCGGGACCGTTTTTTTGTCTCGGCTGTACGCACAATAGCGACCTACTGGATATAAGAAGCCTGTTAGAGTGGAGAGCCTTTTACATTGGCTTTTTGCCGCAATACGAGATTCCGAGTGTGCGGCCTACGACCGAGTTTGCCAATAGACTCTCGCAATTGCCGTCACGGGTCGTGCACTGGGCAATGACAAACTCCCCTGTGGAGAAGATGCCCGACCCAACGAGTGGCGCGAGAGGACTAGACGTTCGATGGCCTAGGGTTGCCGCGGTTCCTACGGAATTTCGCAATGAAGGGTCTGAGTTCCGCTCTTAGCCTACTAGCTCACTGTGTTATTTAATTCTCCGCTGCTTTCCCCAAAATCTTGTTAAAATCCTAATCTGATGGTGGACATTCGCATATCTCGACACGATCCGCACAATATCGAGATTAAGACCCACTTCTCGGTACCGCATCGGTTCGATGGCCAGGTTGATGTTTTTTTATTCCTACCGCAAAACTTCCAAGCTCAGAGCGTACATAAAGAAAAACTGATGAGTGATTTTTGTTCGCGCTCGCGGCTTGCCGTTCATATCCCTCACGATACGGAAATGAGCAGTCTTCGCACAGCACTGGAAGAGTTATTGGATCGTATTGGCTCAGAAGAGTCCGTCGAGCTTGCTCGTAGGTTTGCAGGTAATGCCACCGAAATTTTACGTGTGCTTCGAAAGCGGCAGAAGAAAAAACTCTACCGAGATTCTCCCAATGAGATCCTCTCGCAAATGGCGGGTATGGGGGACTGGGTCGATGAGGTCCGTCGCCGCATTCGGGAGGCGGACAAACGTAGCCCGCTGCTTTTGCTTCTCGATGAATACCTGAGTTACCTTTTTGTTCGCTACCTGGTGGATCTCAAGGAGTTCGATGCGAAGGCCGGACCGGACAATCCAAACACTGAGCCATTTCGCCAAAAGCTTCGAGATCTGGAAGCCAATGAAAAAGCCTATTGGACGGAGAGAGGCTTTGGTTATAGCCGAAGTAATGGTTTTGGCGACGAAGAGCATTTAGTTCGGCTCTCTCACTTAAAAAAGTTTTTCCAATCCAAGATGTTTGTTGACGTGGAGAAGGGCGCAACGGCCAAACAGCTTGCGGAACCTTTTGCCACTGCTGGCGCAGGACTAGCCGGACTTTGGGCCGCATTCTTTGCAGGGAAGGTGAATCCCCAGATGGCAGATATGGGTTTAGGGGGCTCGGCAGTTCTTGCCTCAGGGGTATTTGCCTATGTCATGCGCGATCGGATCAAAGACTGGGCAAAGATCTATTTTACTCGTCAGGCGAGCCACTATTTTCCTGATCACCGCCAACGGCTGTCGGTAGAAAAAAATGAAATCGGAAAAACAAAGGAATGGCTTCGCCTTATCGATCGCAAGAGCCTCCCGCAAGAGATTTTAACGTTGCGACGAGAATCCAATTTCTCAGAGCTGGAGAACGAGCTTCCCGAAGATGTCGTTCACTACCGCGTAGAGCGTCAGATGAAGAGTGTAGTCATTCCGGGAGTGGGGAAAGACTGGGCCTTCCAGGATGTGTTGCGTGTGAATATGAACCGGTATCTCTCTGGACTAGACGATGCCTATAAGGAAATCGCTACGTTCGATCCAGTAGGGGAGTTGGGCCGCAATCGGTGCCATCGGGCCTACCCGCTTACCATGGTGCTGGTCTCTCGCTCTGCCTGCTGGGAAAAGCCCGCACGCCGCAGGTGGTTAGAAGCTGATAAGGGCGAGAACACCACCAGCCACCTCATCTGCCGCGTCTGGCTCGACAAGACGGGCGTTTCTCGGGTGGAGCGCCTAAAATCCTCAACGAAGTTGCCCTCCTAAGTCCTTTTTTGCCCACGAAAACTGTCGAGCAAGAGATTATCTTAAAAGCACTTTTTTGCCGATAAGACGTCAGTGAAAACACGCCTTTCCCCCCTTGTTCTGTCCATTTTTGCGGCCTCTTACGCATTCGGGATCGGCGGGTTGCTCTTTACCCCTGAGGACTGTGGTCTTCACTTGCAAGCCCTGCCTT
>JAYVQZ010000444.1:0-50108 GCA_043776735.1 Deltaproteobacteria bacterium
CGCCTGAGGGAAAGCCAGGAGACGGGCCGGCGCCTACTCCAACTCCGGTTGCGACCCCGACAGCGACGCCTATTGTAGAGCCCCCGATTCAGCCTGTTGGGCCTCAGGGTGGAGTGGTTGACCCTGGTCAGTTACAAAACGTTTTAGATGGTTTCCGAAGTCAGTTGGCTCAGCAAGCGCAAGACTTAAATAACCGCGTAAACGACGTTCTTAAGAACGGACAAGACGCACTTCAAAACTTAGCTCGGCAGCAACAGCTTCAAAATCAGGATCAGAACCGAGATAACTTGGCTGATGCGCTGAAGAACGTGGGCAACCGCGGAGGCGACCGTAGCAATACGGAAAATCCTCAACCGCAGCCTCAGCTTCCTCAGATTGCAGCTTCCCCTAGCAACGGTGGTGGCAACCAAGGGATTCCTCCGGTTCCCCTCAATGATCCCGGCCAGCCGCCTCCTCCGCCGCCGATGCAGTTTATGCCTCCTCCTTCGAATTATGCATCCACCCCAGTGGTGCCTCAGCAGCAGTCGGCTCCTATCGAGGATAGACGTCGCGGGTACCTTCCGATCCCTGTAGTACAGAGCTCAGGAATCATGGATATGCTCAGAGCCACCCAGGCTAAGTTGGCCGAGTCACAGTTAGCGCAGCGAAACGCGGTGGCAAGCAATGGAGTTTCCAATCGGCAAAGAGCGCTAAACGGTCCTCGCACAGGAATGGGCGCACGGACTTTGGGTGCCCGAACCATGGGCAGCAGGATCTCTTCGGGAGCTCTCAGCAGACGGCTAGGAACCTCTTCGTTGGCAATGAGAACGGGTCCTAATGCGAACCTGACGATTAGTCCTCAGGCGCGGACTAATCTGCCTGAGTCGGTAGCAAGCCGAAGTAATCTTTCGCAGTAATTGGCTTAGTAACTTGCTAAGTAAGTCGTGTCCTAAGGGTTAGCTCGAGTCTCCAACAATGTTGGGGCTTGGAGCCAAAAAGAAACTGAAAGTAAGGTTAAGATATAGGAAGGGTGAGACCGGCATGCCACAAGCAGTCGGCCACCCTTTCTGCGTTTATACGGCTCCCTGGCATCGCGATCGCTCTTGAGAAGGTAGTGCGATTTTCAACGCGAGTGTCGTCTCCAAGAATCGTATAGGCGCCCAGGACACTCTTGGGGGCAATAGAACAGTTCTTCCCCACCATAACCGGGCCTTCAATTTCAATGTTCGTAGGCGGCTTTTCTCCTCGGGCACACCAGATCCCTTTTTCGACTTCGTAATAGCCAAGCCAGCCTGTGAGAATGTTTTTTAAAATGGGATCGCCCTCTCCCAGCCGGTCAAGAAGCGCTAAGCATGCTTTCCAAAACGGAGCTTTCTCGCCGGTGTCGTACCAATACCGGTTTTCTGTGAACTGAGCTTGGGCTCTCTCTGGGTATTCCTTCATTAGCCTGGGATAGAGAACCTCGTTGATTCCTGACGGAACCTCTTGAAGAAAACGAAATATTTCCGGGCTTAGTAGATGAACCCCGGTAAAAATTCCGGTGCGCGTAGCCGGCATCACTTCGTAACGAGGAAGTGAGGTCAGTCTTCCATCCGCCTGAGATCCCACTTTGGCATAGAACGGCTGAATGGCGGGATCGTTATGCAAGATCATCGTGGCCCACGCCCCTTTATTGAGGTGGGTCGTGAGGTAGGGGCCAAGTTCAAGATTAGAAATAAAATCACAGTTCACAAGAGCAAAAGAGTCTTTTCCAAGAAACGCTTCGGCTTTCTTAAGCCCTCCGCCAGTTCCCAATAATTGGCTCTCGCGAGAGTATTCCAAGCGCATGCCCAAATGGCCTCCATCGCCCAGAAACTTTTCAAGAACCTCGGGGAGGTGATGCAAATTTAAGATCACATCGTTGATGCCAGCACGCTTGAGTAAGTCCAACCCAAAAAGAACATTGGGAACATTGAGCACCGGCACGAGCGGTTTTGGCATTTTTTCCGTGATCGGCAATAGTCGAGTGCCTAAGCCGGCCGCAAGAATCATTCCTTTTTTGAAATCACTCATGAGATTGGGATTCCTATTTTTTGCAGTTTGCGTTTGCTCTGTGAGATCCAGATTTCGATGGGAAAGAGCTCGGCTAATTCGGGAAAGTCCGCTCGGCAGTCCTCTACTAATGTCTGAGCTAACGATAG
Source organism: Deltaproteobacteria bacterium (assembly GCA_043776735.1). GTDB lineage: Bacteria > Bdellovibrionota > FAC87 > UBA2466 > UBA2466 > JBGSST01. Next base: position 2,160 of record JAYVQZ010000444.1, read on the forward strand.
CGCAGGCAATAGATAACTTAGATGACTAGGTTTCTGGTAGCGAGTGTAAAACGAGGCAAATGAGCCAGCGGCTTTCACAACCCGTTGCAGTCCCACTCTATTGAGGTCCTGGGGGAATCGATCCCAGGAGATTTTTTTTCCCAATGAGAAACTGTTTACGGACTGTCGATAGTGTTGGACTAACGACTTCCTTTCATTGGCCGACAATGTCACGTATGCGTCATACACGAGGCTTGCCAGATCGTAAGCAGGGGAACCAAGACGGGCGTCTTGGAAATCAATAAGAAACAGCTCATCATTAAAGACCAAAATATTACGCGTGTGGTAATCACGGTGGCAAAAAACATGCGGTTGCAGATCGCCGATGGTCTTACAGAAATGGCGAAGGGCCACTTCGGGAAATGGGGTGGAAACCTCCAGGAACCCGCTGACCAGGTGCTGCCACGTAAAGCTCATCTCTTGAAAGTATTTTTCTTCATCAAAAAAGCGGGATGCTACAGGCAACGTTTTTGGAACAGGAAAGGTTTTTCCATGCAATTCGGCCAAAAGGGTAACGGACCGCCGAAGCCAACTCATCATTTTCGTGCGATTGTCTTCAAGACTCTTGAGCCGCAGTTGGAGTAGCTCATCTCCAAGGTCTTCCAGCACACCAATGCCTGCCGCCTCGTCTACTTTGAGGAAGCAAGGAACCGGGATTCCTTGCTCGTGGAGATATTCTTGATGTGGCGCGTAATCCTTGCTAAAAATCCAGTCCGCGTCATCGATAACAACATAAGAATGGCGGCCGATTGATACCCGATAAAACTTCCTTTGAGATCCATCTCCGGCCAGCAAAGAAATTTGCGGTGAGGTCCCCAGCTTTTCGCTGGCTACCCAAGTTTCCACCCATTTGGCTATTCGATTTGGGATATTCCTGCTCCGGTTGCGTATTCAATTCATTGGTGAGTACTCAGAATATTCAATGAATTCAATTGTTTATAACATCTTTAGCCTTGCTGTTTTTTTACCGAACCGTATACTGAGAGTAGCTCTCACCTCAGATTGCATTCTCCAAAAAACAACAGTGATACGACTAAAGTCCATTCGAAGGGCCCTTCGCCCCACTCCACTAAAGGCAGCGCTGCTTTCGTTTGCCTTGGTTTCTATCGCTCTTTTGCAGTCGCCCCCAAAAACAACCACTTTAAAAAAACAGCCTTCCAAGGGCGTTGCTATTGTCTCTCGAATCGAAAAAACTGTCACTTTGACTGCTCCCCTTCTTAAAGAGGCTCCGTTGCAGGCTGTTGCCCCCCGGGTGACAAAAGGTCACAAGGTGGCGGCGGTGCCAAAGGTCACTAAACCCAAGGCTCCTAATGAGCCTAGCTCAACCCAATCTCCCGTAGTTACTGTGGTCAGTGATGAAGACGGTGAAGGGATTACCGGAGAGGATGAGGAGGCTATCGCCGATCGCCTTCTGTCGGAGGGCTTTGAAGACTCTGTAGCGGTAAACCTCACCCCTGTTTCTGAAGAGGTTGCAGAGCAGTTATTGGACGAAAGTTTCCCTTTGGCTGATTCCAGCTTACCAGTGGGGGAGACCACACATGAAATAACTACAGCGCCCCTAGTTGCGGTGATTCCCTCTGAGGTGACGACGGTTCAAATGGAAGGGCGGATTCAGCCCTCCAACTTCAGGCACCTGGAATCAAAGATTGCTGAGATTCGCGGGGATTGGTTTAAAACTCGCAATGAATTTCAGGACTCATTTAAAGAAGAGCCCCAGCTTGTAAGCGTGGCACCGGTAGTTCGCCACTCCGGTCCCCAGGTGACGGGATTGCCCTCCCCAATCATTCTTCATGAGTCCGGCATCGAATTGCCGCTGCCAAAGAGTGAATCGTTGGCTAGAGAGAGCTCTATTGAACTCGAGGAAAAGGAAGAATCACCAGCTGAAATTTTGGCAAGCCTGGGAACGCAAAAATTAAAAGAGGATAAGCTCCCCAAGGCGCATGAAATTTTGGCCAGTCTTGGAGAAGTAAAAGCCCCTATTAATGAAGCACCATCGTCGGTCGTCTTAAAAGAAGTGGCAATTGAGGGGCCTCAATTGGTTCAGCCCTCAAACAAACCAAAAGAAATTCCAGAAAAAAAGGCGCATTCGTCGCCTGTTCAATTCGCCACGATGACTATTCAGCCAAGTTTGGTTACTCACCCACTTTCCGCTTTCTCGGCGCGCGCAGTAGCCCCACAAACAGCCGACGCAATGATCGTTTCGGCTAAGGCCATCCCCGTTGCTTCAAAAAAAGTTTTGGACGCTAAGGCAGAGATTGCAGCTATTACCCAGTCCCCGATTCCCACAGCGCTTATTGCGGAGCGTCACAGCAGAGGCGCTGAGGAAATTCTGTCTGATGTTCCCCGGGCCCGATCCTCGTCGCGCGAACCGGAATTGACCCACAAAGAGGTTCCCCCGGTTGTCCTTCCTGCCGATGACGAGGATGTAGTGGATGAGAACGCCGAGGGCGGAAAAGCATTTGGGCGGCTCTATCTTGAGCCGGGATTAGCAAGTTGGTTGGAAAATAAAAAAGGACACGTTGAGCTCTACCTTCATCCTTTAAAAGGAAAAAACGCCGACGACACGATATTTCTCGACTACAGCTACCCCGATGAAGAATTCGAGTTTTCCACTGAAGGGCTTCGAGGGAACTACCGACTCATCGCTGGCTTCTTTACGCCAGGAACGGCTGAGGCCATCGCCCAAGTGGCGCTACCGGAAGTCATTTCCGCGTCAAACTACAAGCAGTCGATACGCTTCCAACTAAAACTAAGCGATTTCAAAAAAGCTCAAAAAAAGCTTCAACTTCGAGCCAAAGGCCTGGCGATGACCGTGACGGTGTTTGAAGGGGCTAGTGGTGATTACCGCCATCCTAAAGCGATCCCTAAGGCTCGTATGGCCATTGAGGGATTTCCCGAGACGGGAACTTTTAATTCGGACAGTGAAGGAAATATACGGCTTCCCGTCGTTCCCTCAAACTCAACCCTAAAAGTACATCTGACAGCCGATGGATATTTCGATACCCACGTAACGATTCCTACCTTCTCTTCTCCCGTTTATTCCTCAGTCTTTTTGGTCGCCCGGGAAAAGGTAGATGCCATCACTAAGTATTTTACAAAAAATCCCCAACAGTCGAGTAAGGGCGTAGTTATGGGACGGGTTTACGATCCCAAAACGCGAACTCCAAAGGCCGGAGAAAAAGTGAGCCTTCATTTTCGCAAGGGAAATGCGCTTTACTTCAACGCCCTTCCGGACCCTACCCTTAACGAAACTTCGAACAACGGCCTTTTTGGGTATTACAACGTAATCTCCGGATTTCGGCCTTTACGACGGGAATCTCACGAAACCTCGTTCCTGTTCAACGTTGACCGGCAGTCAGCACTCTATTTGGAGTTTGGCCGCGGCGGCGAAAAAGCGCTTAAAGGAAAGCTAACGGCCCCATCGAACGGGCATGTTCCCATGACTCAGGTTCGTTTGGTGGGCGGATCACCTGGCACTGAAGTGCTCAGCGATTCCTCTGGTCGTTTTACTCTCCCAGGAATCGATTTTCCTGCCGGCTCCTTACTCATGGAGGTCGAGGCCGAAGGGTACCCTTTGTTTTGGTATGATATTCCCTGGAACCCTCGGCAATCTGAATCTACCCGCTCCTTCTACATGATGGATAAAGAAATGATCTCGGGAAGTGCTGAGAGCGTTGCAAAAATCAAATGGAAGGCGCATTTGGGAGCCATCATTGGTGGGGCCAAGACCGATTTTTTTAACGGCCGCAAGGAATGTGTGGCGATCACTTTGGACAACCTCTCGGGCAAGAAGGTCTCTTCAGAACATGGGCCCTATCCGCTATCGGGACCAGCCCATGCCAAGGGAGATAAAGTCTGTCTCACTTCGGATCGGCCAGGATTTACCTTTTTTAATCTTGCGGCGGGAGAATATCTTCTTAAATGGCGAAACGCTAAGGGCGCTGCCATCCGCTCGAGAGTGGTTCACGTTGGCTTGGGCCGTGTAAGCATTGCCCTCGACTAACTGTTAAATGTCACATTGTTCTTTAGGGAGATCAAGGCCCTTAAAGACAAGATTCAAATTTACCGTTTCTAGTAACCCACCAAAAAGCTCATCCTTATAAGCTTCCACCAAGTTGGATGAGAGAAATACTGCGTAAAAACTCTTACCCGCAAAACCCAGCCCATCGTCGTCTTCCGAATTGATAATTGGAGCAAGATCGTTGGCGCGATACTTTTTCACCAAGCGCTGCAAACGGCCTACACCTGAATTATAGGAGGTCACTGCCGTTCCCCAATCCGGAAGCAACGATCGGAAAATTCTCAATAGCTTTGTGGCGGCAATCGTTTGTTTCAGCGGGTCAGCCCATGCCTTTTGATCAGTACTGGATATCATCTGTCGGGCGGTCCCAGGCATAAACTGCCACACGCCAACCGCTCCAGCTTTTGAGGCGGCGCGTGGATTGAACGAGGACTCTACGAAAGGAATTCTTGCGAGTGCTACTGGCAAGCCAGCTTTTCTAAATACGCTTTCGATATGGGGCAGCAGTTGTTTGGACCGATGGAGCGCAGAGATAAACTCGTCGCTCTGTCCCGTCTGGGTACGTAGAGCACTTATTCTTTTTTCAAGGACCTCCGGCGCTATCAAATTTCGAGCAGATAAGAAATCTCGGAGCCTGGCGACTTCGGGTGGGTTTAGCTGATTGATCGGCCGTTGGCTTGCTGCTAGACGCATCTGAGCAGTCAGTTCTCGTAAAATTTCCTTTTCTAAACGGTAAACTTTGGTTTCTGTCTCAGGTCCGGCACCCATGACTCGATATAGGGGGCGAAAGTCGATAAAGCCGTAGATAATAGACGGGTCAAATCGATCGTGAACCACTCTAGTGCGGCTTCCAAAAACAGTTTGAATCAATACCCAAAACTCTACTCGGCTTTTCAAATAGGGAGGGATTCGAAATTCTAATTCCAGTTTTTCTTTGGGATCACCAACGATGCTCTTGGCTTTATCTATAAGGTCAAACTCGGGAATATTTGGTTTTGCGGGTAACACGGTGTTGTTTGCCAGCCAAAGCGGTTTAAAATACTTCCACGCCTGGTCGGGGAGTCGAACTGGGTTGTTCTCTTGATTGTAGTCAAACCGTTGAGAGAGCAAGGGAGCCAGAACGGATGTCTTTTGAGGCTGTAGCGTGGATCCATTTATTTTATCAGCCAGGCGGACAACACTGGCCAATCCTGCCCCGAGAAAAACGATGAAGGCAAGGCTTGTGGGAGAGTTCATTAGGTCGCGCCCCATTGCCGGAAGCTGACTTACGAAAAGGAGGCTTTGTTTGGACAATTTTTTAAATTTGGCGCTAACCCGCTTAAAAAGCGGAACACTAGTTTTCTTACTCTGCCTTCGCATGAACAGCCTCAGCGGATAAAAGTGACCAAAATTGTCGGGGTGCAAATCCAATGGTCACGCCGCTACCGAAAAGGAGCGGGGATGGACACTGCCCATGGGGGGACTGAGCAAGCGTTGTGCCAGCCAGGTATGCCAACAGAATACGGGGTTTCAATTTACTCGGGTAGGGTTTGATCGATCTCTCACGCCTAAAGGTCTGGGCGTCTCACTTGTCTAAGCTGCCCGGACATTGGGGAAAGCTTGCGACCAATTCCAAGCCCATTAGATAGGTTGTTATTCTGGGATCTGCGATCCGAGAAATCATTGAAAGGAATTGGGGGACTAACTCTTGGGAACTAGTTCGTAGCGCCTTAGTTCAGCCATGGCACGCCGGTACCCCACAGTGACCACACTTTGAAGAGTTTTAGGATTGAGAGTGAAGTGCTCGCCAAAGAACATTTCTCTGTCCTTTGCTTCCGGGTGAATGAAGATGTAGTTGAGTTTTTCTTTAAACTCTAATTTTTCCTGAAGGCGATCGGTTAGTTCTTGCAAGTCCTTTTCCGGATATTTCTTATTCCTAAAAAACTCACGCACGGTGTGAAGTACCATGAGCTTGTTTTCGTGAGTCTTCCGCGCCCCATAAACTTTTTGTTCAATGGCTTGATAAAGAGCCTGAACCACTACTGCGCCTAGTCCATAGTGGTAAAGCGACCCGATCTCTTCTTTAAAATGATAGGGCTGATGAGTGTACGAGCAAATCAGTAGATCGCAGCCATTATCCTTTGCAACATGCGTGGACAACGTTTCCCGGATCTCGCCGTCTATGTAATAGCGCTGCTTACCATCGTGATCGATGAGGTAAGGAGTGTAAATCACGGGCAATGACATGGAGGCCGCTACCGCGTCTGAAATTGGGGCATTGGAAGCGTACTGACTATAATCGTCAAAAATCTTCTCTGTTCCGTACCGGCCGAAGATAATTTTTCGAGAATGATCTAGCTGAGTGCCCACGATAAAGAGATCGGGAATTAACTCGTGGAATTTTTCCGTTGGTAAGACGTGATTTCTTAAATATCCGGCCAGCCCCCTCGTGGTGAAGAGGCCGGGCAGTCGTATGTTGCGCAAAACCATTGATTCAAGCGTCTTGCCGAATAGGGAGCTTTTTTTAAAATTCTTTAAAATGTTTGTGGGGGTAGGCCAATCTATAGACAACATGTCACGATAAGTGATTCTTGGAAGCTTTTTCAGACTATCAGCAACGTGAAAAGTATTGTCGTCCGAAAAAGAATTGATCACAGATTCGATCTTAATTCCCGAGGCGAGCATGGCCACAATCATGGCGCCTGCACTAGAGCCCACGTACGTGGCAATTTCATTGGGGTGAAAAACTAGTTTGGGATACGGAACGGAGTCCTGATGGGCCGGATTTTCTGACTTTCCACCCACAAACGAAAAGCCTTTATCACGCAACGCAAGACAGACCCCAATGTGAAAGGCGGCAGCTTTGCTCGCGCCACCGCTACAGACTAATCCGGTTTTACTGTATTCAAGTCTTGTGCGGAATTTGGTTCTCATCAGGTTCGCCGAGCACGATGACTTCGCATTCTAAGGATATTTGAAACTGCTCGAAAACTTTCTGTTTGATCATACCAATTAGAGTAAGAATGTCACTGGCCTTGGCGTTTCCTTTATTTAGGATGAAGTTGGCGTGTTTGAGTGAGATCTCGGCTCCCCCCACGACAGTTCCTTTAAGGCCTGTCTTTTCGATAAGTCGTCCGGCGGAATACCCTTCCGGATTTTTAAAGGTGGACCCGCAGCTTGGGTAGTCAAGAGGTTGTTTTTCCGCCCTTTCGGTAATAATCCGGTCCCTCTCCTGGAGGATCGCATTGCGGTCTCCGTGTTTGAGGGCAAAGGTTGCCGCCAGCACCAACTGATTCTGCACCGCAGTTTGGTGACGGTAGCCAAAGTGGGCTTGCTCCCGAGTTATCGTGCTGGCGCCCTTTGCGAAATTAAAAAGGCGAAGCTCCTTTAAGATGTCGGCGTAACAACCGTACTTGGTACCAGCGTTCATAAAAATTCCTCCGCCTATAGTACCCGGAACTCCGGAGCTAAATTCAAGCCCAGTCAGCTGGCGTTCTATCGCCCAAGTTAAAAGGTCGGGCTTCTCTACGCCACCCTCAGCCCGAACCCAAAATTCGTCTGGTGACTTCCAACCAAGTGCGGTTATTTTTTTGAACGCCGAGAACAACGCCAACGTAATTCCGCGAATTCCTTTGTCGGTGACCAACAGATTAGTTCCCGTGCCCACAATAGTAATGGGGAGGAAAAATCGCTTACTTGCCGAAGAGATCCAGTCGAGATCCGCTTCAGACTCGGGAAAGACGAGTAAGTCCGCTGGCCCGCCGACACGGTAAGCCATGTGGCTGGCCATCAATTCATTAAAGCGAACGCGATTGCCAAAGTGGCCTTCGAATTCTCGCTGAACAGCAGGATTAGAAAAGCTTCTGATAGACATTGGGGAGGTCTCCTGCCCCCAAGGTAACCACGACGTCGCCAGAGGCGCCGTCTTTCAACCACTCTTCCATGATATCCAAAGGCTGCTTCACGTGTCTGGCTACGACCCCGTTTCGGCTGGTGATCGAAGACGCCAAAGTTTCCCCAGTGACACCCGCGATAGGTTTTTCTCCAGCAGCATAAATATCGGTCACCGCAACTTGATCACAACCAGCAAAACAATCAGTAAAGGAATCGAAAAGGTCATTTACCCGGCTAAATCGATGTGGCTGAAAAACAACCCTCATACGTCCATTAGGAAAACGCTCTTTCACGGCAGAAAGTGTGGCTGCGATTTCGCTTGGGTGATGGGCATAGTCATCAATAAAAACAACGCCGCCCTTCTCCCCGCGCTTTTGGAAGCGCCGCTGGACGCCGGAATAGCTTGAGAGAGTGGCAAGGCTTGTCTCCCTGCGGAGCCCAATTTCGTCAGCAACCGCCAACGCGGCAATAGCATTCAAGGCGTTATGTCGACCGGGGACCTGAAGTTTTAAAACCGACTGGGTTTTACCCATTACAAAAGTGGTAACGGATCCCTCAATGGTAGGCTCGTAACTTTCTACTTGGTAATGGGAGCTTGGGGAGAACCCGTAGGTGATCACACGTCGCGAAACCTTACTTAATAGACTCTGAATCGTAGGATCGTCACCGCAAACAATGCTCACACCATAAAACGGAACTTTATTGAGAAATCGCAAAAAGGCCTGCTCAATGTTCTCCATACTTCCGTAATGATCAAGATGTTCCCGATCCATGTTCGTCACTACGCCGATGCTCGGTGAGAGTAAATTAAAGGAACCGTCGCTCTCATCTGCCTCAACCACCATGAAATCCCCTTTGCCTAGACGAGCATTGGTTCCTCCAAAATTATCCATACGACCGCCCACCACGATCGTTGGGTCGAGATGAGCGTTGGTGAGGATCCACGCAATCATCGAAGTCGTGGTAGTTTTGCCATGAGCGCCGGCAACCGCAATCCCATGCTTTAGGCGCATGAGCTCGGCTAACATTTCTGCCCGAGGAATGGCCGGAATTTTGTTCTCGCGGGCTGCACGCAGCTCCGGGTTTTCTGCTTTGATGGCTGAGGAATGGACTACCAGATCCACGCCTAAAACGTTTTGGGATTGGTGCCCCAGGGCAATACGAGCCCCTAAGGTTTCCAGCCGTTTTACTGAGTCGCCACGTCCCTGATCTGAGCCGCTAACCACGTAGCCTAGGCTAAGCAACAGTTCGGCGATGCCACTCATTCCGATGCCGCCAATCCCTATGAGGTGAATTTTATTAGTTTTTTTGTACATCAACCCGTAGTTCCGTAAATAAATGGTAGAGAATGCTATCAAGCGCACTGTTTTGATGCAACGCGGAATAGCCGGCTACCATTTTGGCAAAATTCCCTGGGATAAGGCAACATTCTAAGGCCTCACCGAGCCGCCTTTCGAAATCATCCCCCTGCTCTACCACTTTTGCCGCCCCCAAAGTCTCTAAATAGCGGGCATTGTCGATTTGGTCGTTCTGTCCCTTTCTCGGGAAAGGGACGAAAATAGCAGGCCGTTTCACCCACATCAGCTCGGAAACAGTGAGGGCTCCTGCTCGACAAATCACCAGCGAGGCCTTCTCATATTCGGATCGCACATCGACTAAAAAAGCAGAGACCTTACCTTGGGGGCCAAAGTCTTTTTGATAGGCTTGAGCTACCGTATTTTCTTCGTTAATTCCGGTCTGGTGGGTGATTGTGAGCGTGGGAAATTTTTCTTTGATTCGTCCCAGCATTGCTATCATCGCCTGATTGATCGCTTTGGCTCCCTGGCTTCCGCCCATCACCAGGAGATGAAGCTCTTTTTGGGGTACTGGGCCCACAGGCTTTTCATAAAAAACGCCGCGCAGGGGATTTCCGGTTTGCACACACTTTTCCGGGGAAAAATATTTTTCTGCTTGGGGAAAACCCAGAAAGATCTTGCGGGCGAGCTTTCCTAAAAATCGATTGGCAATTCCTACGCTCACATTCTGCTCTTGCAAGAATAGTGGTTTGCGAAGAAAAAAAGCGGCCAAACTGATAGGTACCGATACGTAGCCGCCGACGCCAACTACGGCTATGGGCTTTTCTCTTAGAATAATTCCTGCGGCCTCAAATACGGACAAGAAAACCCGCGCCAATGAGAGAAGTGTCTTTAAAAGTCCCTGGTTTTTCACCGCTCCAGATTTAAGAGTGATGAGGCGAATTCCCTGCTGGGGAACCAGTTTGGTCTCCATGCCAGAGGGGCTGCCAACGTATAGAAGGTCAAAGCCCCTTTGTCGCAGTGCCTCGCAAATGGCCAGAGCGGGAAACACATGGCCCCCTGTGCCACCACCGGTAACAATAATTTTTTTGAGGGAGCTCATTGGAGTGTCTGGGAAATTTAGCTGAAAAAAACAAGAGAGGTAAGAACTTTACACAACTCATCCGGTCGAAAGCGCATTCTCTGCGGGAAATTCGCCATTCGAGCTTCGGTGAATGCTCCAAAGGATGCCGATAGAAAGCAGGTGAACGATTAGGGCGGAACGCCCCCAGGAAAGAAACGGGAGAGGGAGGCCTTTCATAGGAACTAGGCCTACGACTCCGCCAAGATTGATAACCACTTGCAACATGATTGTGAGCGATAAACCGATGGCCAAAAAGCTTCCAAAGCGATCCTTAGTCCTTTTGGTAATGCGAAAGAGGAGGTAACCGAGAATAACAAATAGCGAGACTAAGGATAATGTCCCCAAAAAGCCCAGCTCCTCACCAACTAATGCAAAAATAAAGTCGGTATGAACCTCAGGCAGATAGAACAATTTTCCGTTTCCATTCCCTAAACCGGTCCCCGACCAATGGCCTGAGTGAAAGGAAAGAAAAGACTGGATAGTCTGAAAACCCACTCCTTGTGGGTCCGACCAAGGATTTAGGAAGGCCAATAGGCGTCGGCGCCGGTAGTCGGATGAGACAATGGCCAAAATGAAAAAACCGAAGCCCACCGTGAACAGTCCTAAGAAATAACTCAAGGGCAGTCCACCGACGAATAACAAGGAGATCACGACCACGGTAAGCAGGGCGGTAGTTCCCAAGTCTGACTGTCGTAGAATCAGGACTAGGAGTATCGCCAAAGGAAGTAGCCGCCAGCAGGCTCTCCATAGGGTTAACCGGCTGGTCTGAGGCACGCAAAGAAGCCGGGCAACATAAATACTAACGACTATTTTGGCCAGTTCGCTCGGTTGGAATGCTAACGGTCCGAGTCTTAGCCATCTAGTGGCCCCCTTTGCTTGGTGACCAAGAGGAGAAAAATGGGTGGCCCCCACAAGAATAATTTCAATGATTAGAATCCACGGGGCCAGGGCATACCAACGCTGATGGGGAACGCGCGAGACCAAGTACATTAAAGAGAGTCCCATCAGCCCGGCAATACCTTGCTGGTAAGTGTACAAAAGGCTGTTTTGATAAGTCTGGTAGCTCATGACGCCGGTGGCGCTGTAGAGAACAAGCAGACCGGTGCCAAAGAGTAAGAGTATGACGGTGATTAGGCCGAAGCTAGTACCGTCCCAAGGTTTGCGCGCTTGAATCATGGGGTGGAGGAAGTGCTCCACCCCTTATGATAGCCGACTTACTCGCGAAAATCCTCGGCCTTGATGCTGTACTTTTGAAGCTTTCGTAAAAGGGTCTTTTTTGGAATGTTGGCGTGAAGCGCCGTTTGGTTAATGCGCCCTTTGAAGGTCTTTAACGCTTTGATGATGAACTCCTTCTCGAATTGCTCTTTATGGCTTTTATAATCAAGAGGGATATCCTCGGCGGCCCCCGCTTCGGAGCCTGCCACCGCAAAATTTTCTGGATTCGAAAGTTCACTGTTAGAAGTCGAGCTAAATGAACCAGTCTCCTTTTGAGCGGGTTTCATATAACCGGGCATTGAAGCAAGAGTGAGCTGATCCGTGCTTTCAATAACGAAAGCATGCTCGATCACATTTTCCAATTCTCTTATGTTTCCTGGCCATCGGTGCTTTAATAAAGTCTCCATGGCTAGAGGAGCCACGCCGGAGATCTGTTTTTGGTGGATCAAGTTAAACTTAGTAATGAAGTGGCGAACTAGACGTTCAATATCATCTTTACGTTCCCTCAAAGGGGGCAAGAAGATGGGAATTACGTTCAAACGGTAAAAAAGGTCTTCACGAAACGTGCCTTTTTGAATCGCTTCTTCAAGATTGCGGTTGGTTGCCGCAATGATGCGAACGTTCATTTCGATCTCTCGGTTACTTCCCACAGGAGTAAACTTGCGCTCTTGAAGCACACGCAACAGCTTTACCTGCATCGCCGTTGATAAGTCGCCAATCTCATCAAGAAAGATAGTTCCCCCATCGGCGTACTGGAATCTTCCAATCTGTCTTTGATCGGCACCAGTGAAGGCCCCTTTTTCATGTCCAAAAAGTTCACTTTCAAATAGGGTTTCTGCAATCGAGCTACAGTTGATAGCGACGAGTTTATGGTCTTTACGGGCCGAATTGTAGTGGATCGCTCGGGCTACGAGTTCCTTACCTGTTCCGCTTTCTCCCCGAATCAAAACGGACGTATCCACTTTGGCCAGCTTATGAATGATCGAAAATATTTTCCGCATCTCATTAGAGGCGCCGACAAATTCACCATTCTCAATTCGCACTATGGGTGCCGAAAACGCCATGTTTTCCACCATAGCCTGTGCGTCGAGGGCTCGTTGGATCATCTCAACCAGATCCGCATGTTTTACCGGTTTGGCCAGATAGTTAAAGGCGCCATCCTTCACTGCGCGCACGGCATCTTCGATGTTGGAGTAGGCTGTCATCAAAATGACCAAAATCGAGGGGTCCATCTCTTTGATCTTCTTTAAGCACTCCAAGCCGCTCATGCGCGGCATGTTGACATCCATGAGTACTAAGTCGGCGCGCGAGGTGCTGAGAGTGTCGATGGCCTCAACTCCGTCGTTGGCGGTGCGAACGGCAAACCCATTCTCTTTGAGAACATCCGAGAGGTTTGCCCGAAGTTCCGGTTCGTCTTCTACTATAACAATCTGTCGACTCATGTTTTCTCCTTATTAATTTACTGGGAGCGACACCGTGAAGGTGGAACCCCGCGCTAATTCGCTTTTCAAACTGATCGTCCCCTCGTGGAGCTCAATAAAATAGCGTGCTAAGAAGAGCCCCAACCCGGTTCCTTTAACCGATCGGGTGGTGTCGTTCTCGCAGCGATAAAACTTCATAAAAACTTTTTCCTGTTCCTCGGGGGCAATTCCTGGCCCCTGGTCTTTTACGGAGATCCTAACCCAGTCATGGGACTCTTCGGAGAAGATCGTTATGGTGGAATGCGCTGGGGAGTATTTGATAGCATTTTCTATCAAATTAGAAATAACCCGACGGACAAGTTTAGTGTCGATCTTAATAGCAAAGAGTGGCTCAAGCTGTAACTGGAGTTCAATCCCCATTTCTTGCGCAAAGGCGGACTTAGCCTCCACAATATCGCGAACCAGGGAATTAATGTCCTTTGTCGTCTTTTCCAAAGGGAGCCGATTGTTTTCAATTCGGGTTATATCAAGCAATGCCTCGACAAACTCCGTCATCTCTTCGGTGGTTTTTAAAATCGAACGCAGTCCCTTTCCCTGGCGATCGGTGAGTGACTTAGCATCAGAAAGCAGTAGTTCGGCGCTGCCCTGAATGCGCGCGATGGGTGTTTTGAAATCATGGGAGATGAGAGACAAAAAATTGCTCTTCATTTTCTCCAGTTCCGCCAAAAGCTCGGTCTGCTCCTGATAGTGCCAACGTTTTCGGTATTCATCTACGAGCCGAAAGGGAATGACGATATAGAAACCGGAGAAAGCCAGAATCAACGGATGGGACAGGTCGATCCAGGAATCATAAAAATACAAACAGGTAGCGCCAATGATAATTAAGGCGATGCTTTCTAGCATGACAAACCACATCGCTCTGCCGGGAGAAAAAAACAACGAGAACGAAATCGATAAGAAGATAGCGACCAAAGAGAGCGTCCAATTGGTAATCGGGGATGTCTTTTTAAGGCCCTCATTCTTTATTAAGGTGGCAAGCCCCTGCGCGGCCCCTTCAAGGCCAGGGGTTTTTAACTGTTCGCGAGAAAAGGGGGTCAAAATGAAATCAGTGGTTCGCTTACTTGAAAGCGCCGAACCCATCAGCACAATTTTGTTTCGAAACAGAGCCGGATCCCAACGTTGTTCGGCCACTGCCACGCTCGAATAGATGGGGTAACGCTCGGCAGGACTACGCCACTTAATGTAGGTCTGCACCGTTTCACCAAGTCGCTCATAACGATTGCCAGACCAGCACTGATCGTTGACGGGGAGCCCCCGTAGTTCGCAGGCCACTTTGGCATAAACGGTAGGTATCCCTTCCACAAGCACCATCGCCCTGCGGGTGACGGAATCGGCTCCGTAAGAAAAGGTATCGCGCGAAATAAACCCGGGAAGGTAACGCCCAGAGAGCCCAAGGCTTGCCGGCTGCGGGCGGCCCAGGCTCTCGTCGTCGATGTAGCCAAGATGAGTTCCTGGTATTTTGGCAAAGGCATCATGCAATTGAGTTAGCTCTGAAGCGCTATAGTGGCTGGATCCAAAAGAGCTCAACAAAATGACATATTTAGGATTGGCCTTTACCAAAAAATCAAAAACTTTCTGGATTTCAGGCGCTGGAATCCTAAGCTCTCGAGCATACCGGAGGCTGCTGGGGTCGTCGTAAGCGATAAGCACAATTTGCGGGTTTAAGGTGTGGGAGGCAAAAAAGCGGGAAAGGCCGTCGAAAATAAGGCCGTTAAGGCCATCTAAGGGAATTTGAAGAAGGAGAAAAAAAACCAACAGGCCTAAAACAAAAGCCAAACTGTAAGTCCCTTTCGACCGTATTAGGTCCAGGGCCAGAGTGAGGCGCCGGAGAAGTTCTCCGCCCAACGGAACGTGCAACGCCTTAGCTTCCATAAGAAAGCATTCCCAAACAATAGCTAGGAAAACCGCCGCCACGGCAGTTTAGAGCGCAGAATTATCACAGCGCACAAAAAAAGAATAGGAGTTTGGTGTCATTTAGACACCAATTGGCGCGAGGTCTCTTAGGTCTCGGCGGTGGCTTGGGCTTTGAGAACTGCGTCCTCTGAGGGAGGGCAGACTAAAAGCTTTCCACAGTGAGAGCATTGGTGAATTTGTTTAAATCCAATCACTTCGTTATAGAGCTGTGGCCGGACTCTAACGTGGCAAGCCTGGCACATCCCCTGGTCAACAGAAGCAATTGGTGAGCCTTTTCCACGAGTTGCCAAACGGACGTACACTACGGCAATTCCGCCAGAGAGGTGTTTCACCTTTTCCGCCTGGTCTGTTTCAAGAACGGCCATTTGGGAATGCAACTTCGCTAATTCAGTCTGGAGTGCGGCGCACTCCTCGAGCGTTTTGGACTCTGCCGCCAAATACTGGGCCTCGTACTCTTTGAGGTCCTTCTGTTTTCCTTCAACTTCGGAAAGCGCCTTGATAGCGACTTCTTCAATCTTTGCCTTTAATTTCTTACGATCTTCTTGCTCCCGGGTGGCAGCTTGGAATTCGGTGTTGTTTTTAACTTCCGACATCTTCGCTTCGGACTTTGCGAGATATTCGTCTTCGAGTTTTACTTCGCGCTCGGCTTCGCGGGCCCTTTTTTCAAGGTTTGCCACTTTAGTCTTTTCGCTGTCAAACGTTGCCCGGGTTTGTTTTGCCGTGGCTTGCAGCTTGGTCACTTCGGCAGGGATCCGTTCTAAATCAACTTTGATGCGACGGATTTCGTCGTCAATTTTTCGTAATTCCCAAAGCACAGCTACTTGTTTTCGAATGTCACTCACGCCAAATCCTCGTAATAAAAACGGACTACCCCGATAGGGAGCCCTAACTTCTCTCTTGAGAGCGCCGTATCATGGATCACCAGGTCGTAAACGGAAAGGGGATTATTGGAAAAGGGCGAATAATTGGGATTTTAAGGGCAATTGGCAAGTCCAAATATTGTCAATTCCTCCAATAAGCCAGCGTAGATACCGGAAATGATCTGCCGCACGAAAATAGTCTAAGAGGAGCAAGGTGCCAAGCATGCAACAACAGCCCAAAAACAATGCGGGGGACAATGCAGAAGATTTGGGCCCTGCTGGACTTGAACCAGCGACCTATCGGTTATGAGCCGACTGCTCTAACCAACTGAGCTAAGGGCCCATGACCTGGCTAGTTTTCTATGAACGCCTTCAAGCGCTTACTGCGGCTTGGATGACGAAGCTTTCGCAACGCCTTGGCTTCAATCTGACGAATGCGCTCGCGGGTCACGTTAAAGTCCTGGCCCACCTCTTCCAAGGTGTGATCCGAGCTTTCGCCGATACCAAAACGCATACGAAGAACCTTTTCTTCACGAGGGGTCAACGTTGAGAGTACCTTACGAGTTTGTTCCGAAAGGTTGATGTTGGTGACCGCTTCCGAGGGAGAAATCATCGCTTTATCTTCAATGAAATCTCCAAGATGCGAATCCTCATCTTCACCAATTGGGGTCTCTAGTGAAATAGGCTCTTTGGCAATTTTAAGGACCTTACGGACCTTATCGACCGGCATCTCCATCTTCACTGCAATCTCTTCGGGTGTCGGTTCGCGTCCCAACTCTTGCACTAAGTAGCGCGAGGTTCGGATAAGTTTATTGATCGTTTCGATCATGTGCACGGGGATTCGAATGGTGCGCGCCTGATCGGCAATGGCTCGGGTGATGGCCTGACGAATCCACCACGTAGCATAAGTGGAAAATTTGTAACCACGGCGATACTCAAACTTATCGACCGCTTTCATGAGGCCAATATTGCCTTCTTGAATCAAGTCGAGAAACTGAAGGCCACGGTTTGTATATTTTTTGGCGATCGAAACCACCAGACGGAGGTTGGCTTCCACCAGCTCCGCTTTGGCTAGGTCAGATTTTCTTTCTCCGGCCACAATCATTTCATACATCTCGCGAAGTTCGCGAGCGCGCACGTTGGCTTCAATCTCAACGGCATCAATCTTTTTAATGGAGTTGTCGACGTAATGCTCAAGTTCAAGAAGTCCTGAATAGTCTACGTTGAACTTCGCTTTGAGCTGTTCTTCGTATTTCTTATTCTTCTTGGCCTCTTTGACCATCCGCCGGAACTCGCCGATTCCGTCGCATTTAAGCTTTTTAAGCAGGGAGGCAATTTCGCCTTCCGCTTCTTCAATGCGCAGAACCTGCGTTTTAAACTTGGCTACGATCTTATTGATCGTCTTTCGGTTGAAGTTGATCTCAACGAAAACATCCACGATGCTTTTGCGATTGGAGGCTAGCTTCTCACGAAGCTTTTTCCGATCGAGCGCATTCTGGCCTCCCTTAAGGAGCTTGGCCTCCATGGCGTGAACGGTCTTCTCAAAATTACGGACCAGCTTCATGCCGTCCAAAATCTTTTCCCGGCACTCCGCTTCGTTTAGACCGGCAAATTGATTAGGTGCTTCTTCGTCTTTTTCTTTTTCTTCAGGCTCTGCTTCAGGCTCAACCGGAGCCGCGGCGACGGCCTCGGCTCCCTCAGCCGTGGGCGCTGCATTTTCGTCAGGGTTTTCGGTTTCGGTCTCACCACCGCCGCGAAGTACGTCGCGGGCGCGCAGTTTGCCTTTTTCAATCTTATCGCCGATGCCCAAAAATTCTTTGATACCCATCGACGAGTTTAGGATGACGTCGAGGACCTCTGCTTCACCTTCTTCAATACGCTTGGCGATTTCGATTTCGCCTTCACGGGTGAGCAGGGCTACAGCGCCCATCTTTTTAAGATAAAGGCGAACGGGGTCGAGCCCGCGGGCCAGACCTTCGTCCTCTTCAGAGGCTGCAGGCGCGGCAGGAGCTGCTTCGGCCGACGGCGACGACTTATCGCCCTCTTTTTTGCCCTTTAGCTGCTTCTCGTTCTCAACGATTTCGATGTCGTTATCCTCAAGAAGTGTCATCACTTCATCAAGGTCATCCGAATTCGTGATCTCCTCAGGAAGGGCATCATTGATTTCCTCATACGTGAGGAAGCCCTTTTCTTTCCCGGAGGCGATTAGCTTTTGGAGCTCTTTTTTCTTTTCAAGCTTTGAAGACATACTTATTCGTCCCATTCCTTGTCAGGAGGCTATAGTACCGTTGGCGAAGAGACAAACCCCAAGCGATACCACGCTGCACTAAGTTAGACAATAATACCGCTCACATAAAGCGTAAATTAATTGAAGTCTCATGGCTTAGCAACCCCTGGCATGGGCGTCGAAAGCCAGATTAAATGTAATAATTCAAACGCTTATCATCAACGACCTTCCTTTAAACCCGGCCCTATGAAAAAAAACTAGGCCAACGGTTTTTTATCGTTGCGTGTCCCTGGTCTTTTTCGGCAAATTAGGCCGTTCAACCATATGCGTCATCCAAAAAGGGAGACTCTACATGCCACTTATTTTGGTTCTGCTTCTTTTGGGACTGGGCACCATCGGCGAAGCCGCCGCAAATTTCAATGATCTAAATCGCTATGCGGCAGAAGTCTTGCGCGAAGACGGAAAGCTTCAAAAAAGGCTCTCAGAGCTGCTAATAGAAAAACTAGCTTTGGATTGGGGCAATACGCAGGAGTTGGCACGCGAAAGCATCCAGACCCTGGCGGAGAGCAAATACACTATCGAATTTCCCGCCGACAAATCGTGTAATCCCTGGCCAGAGCTTTTGGAGACGGCAAAATACCGAAACCAACTCGAGGCTCAAATCGATCAAGTCGCCGATTTTTTAAGCGACTATCATCATCGAAATTTAGGGAGAAATATTTCTTTTTTTAAGATTCGGCATGTAAACCTTCGCACCGCCAGTCGTTACTTGCGCCACAAATCCATAGAGTTGGACCGATTTAAGTCGGAACTGACCCTTCATGTGGGTCCCGTTCGCGCCTGGCTCGTGGGCAACGGCCCTCTAACCAAAGACAATCTCCATCCTCTCTCTGCAAAAGAGATCAAAGAAAAATGGAACAACGGCGAAATGTGGGCCGAAGACAGCTTGGCCAAAGAGATCGTGGATAAGGCAAGAAACCCAATTCGTGGTTATTGGCCTCTTCTCAACCCGATCGGAGATGTGCGAGTGGCACTGCGAGAGGCTCTTAAACAAGAGGGTTTAAAACTGGTGGAAAAGATCCGGGGCTGGCTTCGCCAAGATGATCTTCAACTGCAACAAGGTTTATTGGCGGTGGCTGAGGGCTTAAAAAACAGGGAGGCGGCTAGCAAGATTCTTAAAAACAAATCAAATGCCGCACTCTTTGATATCGGTCAAAAATGGGTGGATAAATTAAACGACCCAAAGGTGCTTGAAGACATGGCCAATGCCGCAATCATGGCCTGCGTAAAAAAACAGATGGTGAAACAGCGGGAAACCCAGACTAATCGAACCCAGGTGGGCCTCGTGAACGTAGAAAACTTTCATAATATTGACGTAGATTTTGCGGTAGGTGACACGAAAGATTTTCAGGAATATGTGGTTGTCCCAGAAAATATTGAGATCAATGTCACGCAGTACGGAATTGTGAATGTCTCCACGACGGATCGTGTTTCGGTAAGCGCTGCGTTGTCGGCGCTCACTTCTGCTGGGGCGTTGGAAAAAGCATCGCTGGCCTCGGTTATAAAATCGCTAAATCAATAAGTGGTGGGGCCCCCTTGGCGGGCCGCTGAGAGGGTTTCGAGTAAACGAAGAGTCTCTTCTTCTTGGCCCAGTTTTTGGGCTAGCTTCACTTGGGTAGTGAGTTGTTGAATAGTTTTTTCTTTTCTACGACGAGTTAGGTCCCGTACTATTTGGGTGAGATTTTCCCTGGTAAAAATGGAGGGGTTTTTGACGACTCCGTCTTCGGCGGTGAGCAACGATTCAGAAAGTACCGCACTGAGTTCAGGATCAGTAACTTCACGGGCCATGGTTTCCAAAATGGGCTTCATCAACTCGGCAGAAGTCGTATTCTCAAGGA
Organism: Deltaproteobacteria bacterium; assembly: GCA_043776735.1. Lineage (GTDB taxonomy): Bacteria > Bdellovibrionota > FAC87 > UBA2466 > UBA2466 > JBGSST01. The sequence goes on from JAYVQZ010000444.1 coordinate 22,106, forward strand.
TTGCAATCAGCGATCCCAGATATGGCTCAGAAACCTGATCCGAAAATTTCAACGGGGCCGCTTTTAAAAATTCTTCGGGGTATAAAATGGCCCCTTGGAAAAAAGCACGCCCCAACATGTCTTTTTTCCCCGCTGAGGCGGGAGCTTGCTTCTTGACTGGGCCAGTAGCAGATTGGGTTTTTTCCGGCGGCTTTTGTCCCATCTGTCGTTCCAAATGGGTGACCAAAGTTTGCGGAGACAGTCCCAACAATAAACCAACGTCATCCCAAAGCATCGCCCGATCCGGTCGGTTTCGGCTGGAAATGAGAATAGGGGTCAGCCGCTCCAGCCATTTTGCCTTTTGCTCCTGGCTGATGGGCCCCTGGCTGGAGATCTCCTTAAGCAATTGGGTCACCTGTTTTGGGGCTTGATCGACCAGCTCATAAAAGCGATCGGCCCCTTCGGCCTGAACAAACTCATCCGGATCTTTTCCGTCGGGAAGTTTAAGGTCTCTGGCCAAAATGCCGGAGTCGAGAAAAAGTGAGATCGATCTTCGCCAGGCTTCGCGCCCCGCTTCGTCGGGATCAAAAACGGTAACAACCCGTTTGGTAATGCGGCCCAATATCTTGCAGTGGTCTTCGGTAAGTGCGGTACCCATGGTGGCAAGAGCGTTGTCCACTCCCTTATCGTACAGGCCTACAACGTCCATGTAGCCTTCCACCAAGATAGCTTCGCCCTTTAACCGAATTCCTCGCTGATTTTCAGAAAGTGCATAAAGGGTGTTCTTTTTGGAAAAAAGAGGTGTCTCGGGAGAATTAAGGTATTTAGGCTGCTTTTCATTCCCCTCTTTGCCGGGAAGCAGCCTGGCGCCAAAACCAACCACCTGCCCGTCCGCATTTACGATCGGGAACATGAGCCGACCACGAAAGCGATCGTAGCCATCATTTTTCCCATCCGTACTTTGAATGACAAGACCCGCCGAGATCAGCTCCGGGGTCGTAAAGCCTTTGGACTTAAGCCCCTCTTTTAAGGTGGACCAAGCATCAGGCGAGACACCGATCCTAAACTTCTTAACGGTTTCCCAAGAGATGCCGCGGGACTCCACATATTTTCGTACGGCCTCGTACTCTGGCTTCTTTTCGAGAAGGTAGTGGTAGTACTTGGCCGCGATATCATTGGCTTCCATCAGCCTGAGTTCTTCAGGATTAGTTTTGGCTTTAGGAACGTAGCTAGATTTTTTAGACTGAACGATCTCAATGCCAGCTTTTTTTGCTAACCGTTCGACCGCTTCGGGAAACCTAAGCCCCTCAATATTCATAAGGAATGTGAAAATGTTACCGCCGCTATGGCAGCCAAAGCAGTGGTAAATCTGCTTGAGCGGTTGGACATGGAATGAGGGGGACTTTTCTTTGTGAAAAGGGCAAAGCCCTGTCATCCCGGTACCGCTTCGTTTTAGCGGGACGTAAGTCTGGATCAGTTCAACGATATCAATCCGTTCTCTGATTTGGCCTAATGTCGACTCGTCAAACACCCATGAACCTCAAAGCCTCCGCCTACCCCTTACGGGAGAGGCTGGGGGCACCAACAATACAATACCGCCGGAGTAGCTCCGCTGATTGGGAAATTCCGATGCGTGGTGTTCTAGCAATTTCCGATGGTAGTACCGTATTTCCTAAGTCCACTACTCTTAAAGTGTCACCAAAAAAGGTCAATCCATTGTGCGACATAGTGAGGCCCAGCCCGCGAGCCAGGTTGCCTGGGCCTGAAAGGAGTCTAGTGTCCGAAATTTCTTTGCCCTTTCTGCCCGGTAGGTTTCGTTTCTGGCGCATCCATTCCACCCCAATAAGAGGCTGGGCAGCCCTTAGGAGTACGGCCTCTCCTCTTCCTTTTTCGCCCGTGGAAATGTTGGCGCAAAGGTTAATTCCGTAGATGAGATAAACGTAGCAGATTCCCCCCTCCTCAAACATTGGCCAGTTTCTTTTGGTAGGGCCTCGAAAGGAATGGCTCGCGGCATCGTCAAAGGCGTAGGCCTCCACCTCGGTAATTTCAGCCAACAGCTTCACATCACTGTGCTCAACCCATAGCCCTTTTCCCAATAGAGCGGCAGCCACCAAGTCTACAGGCCTTTGGTAGAAACTTTTTGGCAACGGGCTGCGGCTAATATTACGAGAGAAGCTTCCGTGCGATTTCATTAACCGCTTTTCCATCGACGCGGCCACTCGCTTTGGCAAGTACGGCTTTCATCACTTTGCCAATATCATTGGGCCCCTTGGCGCCGGATTCTTCGATTGCCGCCTTCACTATGGCTTCGGTCTCTTCGCGAGTGGCTTGCTGAGGAAGGTAAGCTTGAAGGAAAACAATTTCCGCTTTTTCCTGCGCGACAAGATCGGGTCGGTTTCCTTTTTCAAAGGCTTCAACGGAATCATTACGCTGTTTGATGAGCGTTTGAATAATCTTTAGAATTTCCGCATCCTCGATAACCACACGCCGATCAATTTCGCGTTTCTTGATTTCGGAAATGGCCATACGCAAGGTAGCCACTTTTGAGGGGTTAGCCGCCTTCATGGCGCCTTTCATGTCGTTTTGAAGCTGGGTTTTGAGATCCACAAAGGCCTCTTAGTAGGTTGATGTCGGCCGCGCCATTTTCATTTTCGCTTTACGGGCCGCAATTGATTTCTTTTTGCGTCGAACCGAGGGTTTTTCGTAAAATTCCCTTCGCCGAAGCTCAGTTACAATACCAGCATTCTCGCACAGGCGCTTAAACTTGCGGATTGCCATGTCGGTTGAGTCATTTTCTCTTACAACGATTCCAATCATCTTCTCTCCAAAGGCCTTCCTGACTACCGTTTTCCAAGCTTTTCCGTCAAGTGATCAACATGGCATCGCCGTAGCTGAAAAAACGGTACCCTTTTAGAACCGCCTCTTGGTACGTGGCCAGTACCTTTTCTTGACCCGCAAAGGCACTTACCAAAATTAGAAGTGTCGATTCTGGAAGGTGAAAGTTAGTGATTAACCCGTCGGCCATTTTGAAATGGTAGCCAGGAGTAATAAAAATCCGAGTGCTAGCCCGGGCCCCTTCTTTGGGAAAGGATTCCAATGCTCTTAATGTGGTGGTACCTACAGCAATCACCCGGCCACCCGCTCTGCGGCAATCTTCAATACTCTTGAGCGTCTCTTGCGGGATTTCATACGATTCCGAATGCATATGATGGTCATCAGTATCTTTTACAAGAATAGGAGCAAACGTCCCATAGCCCACATGAAGGGTAACGAAGGCAAAGTGAACGCCCTTTTTCTTTAAGGAATCCAAAAGCTCGATAGTGAAATGCAGGCCTGCAGTTGGAGCTGCAATCGAACCCATTAGCCGGGCGTATACGGTTTGATAGCTTTCCCTATCGCCGGGTTCCGGTGCCCTGTCTAAATACGGCGGCAACGGAATGAGTCCGTTGATTTTTAACCAGGCCTCGCCAGTCGCCGGGTCAGCAAGTGGTTCGGCTTCCAGCAAGAAGCGATTCTCGTCTCGTCGGATAACACCCGGGCTTCCATCGGCGAAAGTGACAGAAAGCTCCTGCTTAACTTTTTTGCCCGGTTTTACCAAACAGACCCACACGCCTGGGGAGACCTCTTCAGTAAGAAAGGCCTCCAGTGTGGCCCCCTTTTCGTTTTTCACAAAAAGGCGGGCAGGAATGACCTTGGTATCGTTAAAAACTAACAGATCGCCAGCCCTTAAATGGGAAGTGAGTTCGGAAAAGCGGGTGTGATCGATCGCCCCATTTGTCTTATCCAGGCGTAGCAGGCGCGAGCTGTCCCTCGGGACAGCCGGGTATTTGGCAATCTGACTTGGTGGCAGAAAAAAATTAAAGTCGGACAGTTTCACGCGCGCAGCATAGGAGAGTTGCGCGAAACTTTCTAGGCATTTTGCCCGGGCCATTATTTAGCATTTGTGAGAAAGGAGACCCGTTGGGATGGTTTATAGAGATGGCTACCCGAATAGTAATGCTGCAGAATCTGGTCGTAGGACTTACCTTCCCTGGCCATTCCGCGAGCTCCCCATTGGCAAAGGCCGACACCATGCCCAGCGCCCTGCCCTGAGAATTGAATTCCCGAGGTTGCGGCTGACCAGGTGAAAAGCGAACTTTGCAGGAGGCTGAAGCCAAGTTTTTGGCGAAGCTCTTCTGTTCTTAAAACTTTATTGAAGCCGCTAGCTTCCACGCTCAGAGCGACGATTCGCCCAGCGGTATCGGTCTGATACTGTTTTATTTCCACGCTCGAAAGAGGAATCTTTAGCGAAGCGGAGAACTCGTCCCAAGGTATTTTTGCCACCCACCTGTAGTGATTTTTTTGGCAGTAGGTGCACGGAGCTGACTGGCCGCGGTTTCCCTCAGAATTGATCCATATCTCTTTTGCTGTTGCGGTGTGTCCTCCGCAGCGAGAGTGAAAAAAAGCTTTGAACGGAGGGGGAAGGTTTTTCTTCTTTTCAGAATCGCTGTAGAACAAATACTCCCCTTGTGTGGCACGAACGGCGTCATTTACTAGCGAATACTTTCCGGTGCTGCCAAACACTTGGTCGAATACATTGGATTCCACGTCGTAGGTCGTATTTCTGGGGTTTTTAAGGCGATGGTAGGCAAAGGTGCGGGCCGCCACTGCTTGTGCTTTAAGGGCTTCAAATTCTGCACGGCTTCCCATTTCAGCAAGGACAACTCCAGCGGTGTAAGTTTCCAATGGGGTTTTTACTAGAAACCAGAGCCCCCCGGCTTTTCGGGTTATTTGCAAAACTCCGCTTCGTCGTTTTTCATCCAAGGTCCACTCAGCGCCTGCACTGGCGCGCAAAAGGATTGTGCTGCTTGTGGTGGAATGGGAGCCAATGTGAATTTGCTCACCGTTACGACCGGGTGACACAGTAACCCGACTGGGGAGTGCTATCCACTCGCCAGAGTCTTCTGTCTTCCATTGAAGCCTCCCGTTTGTTGTGCCGACCTCAACGGGCGCGGCACTCTTTTTGAGGAGCACCTTGATTTGGTGTGTAGCCAAAGTGTCGGACCCGTGTGCAGAAAAGGTCAACAAGGAATAGAAGACAAAGGCAAAACTTGCCGGAGTCATTGAGCCCTCGCGTTATCTTGATTTTGTTCGGAGTAAGGTGCAGGAAAAAAACTAAGGGGAAAGGAATACGTCTATAATTTTATTATACCATGAAATCCACTCCCTTTGCCTTGCTGGCGGCTGGTCTTCTCTCCCTTACCCTACTGGGCTTGCCGACCGATTTCGATAAGGAATGGGACTCTGTGCCACCCGATGCCAGTGAGAGTGCCACCACTCCCTTGGAGGCGCGAAGGTTGAGCTCGCTGAACGGGGTTCTTTCAAAGGCAACACATGAGAAAAAACCTAAGATTTTCCGAATTATGCTCGATCCTGGCCACGGGGGAAAAGACTTGGGTACGCGCGGTCCCAACGGATATCTGGAAAAAAACTTATGTCTCTGGCTGGCTCGTCTTGTAAAAAATAGCACCCAAGTGCTTTTTGAAAATAAAGCGGTCCCCATTGAGATCGTGATGACCCGGGATGGTGATAGTTTTATTCCGTTACGAGAGCGAACCCGAAAAGCCAATTCGCTGGAGGCCGATCTTTTCATTAGCCTTCACGCTAACTCTGAGCCAAGCCTTACTGCCCGGGGTTTTGAAGTTTATTTTACTAGTCCAGAGAGCACCGATCGCCGCGCAAACCGTTTGGCGCTATTGGAAAACAGCGAACGTTCCGGGGAGAAGCTGCCTAGCACGCCGGTTTTGAGAATGTTGGCTGACAGTCAAAATGCTGTGGTGACTGGAGAGAGTTCGCGGTTTGCTGAAGTCATGTTTGAGTCCTTATCGTCTTACCTGGAATCAAGTGTCCGTGCGGTTCGGCAGGCGCCGTTTTCTGTACTTTCTCATACGGTAATGCCTTCCCTTCTGGTTGAGGTGGGGTACTTAAGTCACGCCAAGGATGCAAAAAGGCTGCAAAATCCTCGCTACCTTAAGAAGGTGGCCAGTGCTATAAGCCAAGGCATTCTCGACTATGCCACCCGTCAAAACGGGAAACGCCAAAAGAACGACAGAGTTCATTAGTAGGAGTTAGTGTGGATAAAGTTAGACGACTCGACGGCCGTTCCGCTGGAGAGCTTCGCCCCGTGAGAATCACTCCCCACTTTTTGTCTCACCCGGCAGGATCTTGTTTAATTGAAATCGGTGGGACACGTGTGGTTTGCAGCACCATGGTGGAAGATACGGTGCCGCACTTTCTAAAGAATCAGGGCAAGGGTTGGCTAACCGCTGAGTACTCTATGCTGCCCGCGTCCTCTTCTCAGCGCGTAAATCGAGAACGAACTAAAATGGGTGGGCGTACCCAGGAAATCCAGCGACTGATCGGCCGTTCTTTGCGCACGGCAGTCGATCTCTCTGCCATCGGAGAACGCACAATTCTCATTGACTGCGATGTTTTAGATGCCGATGGCGGGACGCGAACTGCTGCTATTACCGGAGCCTATGTCTCATTGGTTCTAGCTATGCGAAAACTCGAGGGAAAAAATCCTAAGTTTCGTGGCGCGATTAAAACAGAGGTTGCGGCCATTTCTGTTGGGATTGTTCACGGAGTCCTTTGTCTCGATCTTCCCTACGAGGAAGACAAGGTGGCTGAAGTAGACATGAATATCGTTAAGACTAGTCAAAACCAGTATATTGAAATTCAAGGAACAGCGGAAGCGGCAGCCTTTGGTCGTGAAGCTATGAATCAGATGTTGGATCTTGCCGACGCTGGAATAAACCAACTTTTTCAGGCCCAGAAAAAAGCCCTCGAGTCTTAACCGATGCGGTCCCTTTTTTTAGCTACCACCAATTTGGGAAAAATTGCTGAGCTCCAGGATGCCTTGTCGGGCTGGACGATATTGCATCCGATGAAACCTGAGTTTGGTCTTCAAAGGCCTCCCGAAGTTGTCGAAGACGGAACCACCTATTACGAAAATGCTCTCAAAAAAGCCGTCCGTTTTTACGAAGCTTATCGCCAACCGGTTCTCTCAGATGATTCCGGACTCGAAGTAAAAGCGCTGTCTGGCGCGCCTGGTGTGTTTTCGGCCAGGTATGGAGGATCACAAATCAGTTGGGCTGAGAGGTGGGAATACCTGTGGAAGAATTTACGGGGAACTCCCCAGTCGGAATGGTCTGCCCAGTTTCGCTCGGTGCTCTGTTACTTCGACGGAGCTTCCGCACCAGTCTTTTTTGAGGGAACGGTTCAAGGCACTATTCTACCTACCGCCCGGGGTGGCGAAGGGTTTGGGTATGATCCAATCTTCTTTTGCCCCGCTTTAGGAAAATCATTTGGTGAGGTGGCCAACGGTGAGAAGAATAAGCTTTCTCACCGAGCCAGTGCCACGCAGCTTTTCGTAAAGTGGCGGGAATCTCTTGACCACCCCCCCTCACGACGGTAAGCCTTTCATCCTTATATCGACGCTAAAGTTTTTACGCTTATGCCCAGGTAGCTCAGTCGGTAGAGCAGAGGATTGAAAATCCTCGTGTGGGGGGTTCGATTCCCTCCCTGGGCATTTTTTAATATTAAGCGTAATATCAAACCCTCGATTGATTCCTAATTTCCATCCGGCTTTTTGCCGCTATATTCCGCTGATGATTCTAAATCACTTTCTCATTGCTCTCGTCGCCGCCCTTCACCTTTATTTCCTAATCCTAGAGATGTTTCTTTGGACTTCCCCCAGAGGACTTAAGACTTTTAAAATGACGCATGCTCAGGCCAAGGACCGGGCTGTACTGGCAGCAAATCAGGGACTCTATAATGGCTTTCTAGCTGCGGGACTAGTCTGGGCGATAGTCCACCCGGATGTTTTGATCGGACGGCAGCTCGCCGTCTTTTTCCTAAATTGTGTACTCGTGGCAGCCCTCTACGGCGCCTACTCGGTAGGGCGAGGGATTTTATTCATTCAGGGGTTACCGGCTCTAATTGCGCTGATAGTGACGCTTTATTAAAAGGTTTCGTCGAAGCTGACTACCGACGAAGCGTTTCCAAAACCCTTTTGGTACTCCGTCACCCGCTTCTCAAAGAAGTTGGTGAGCGGCTGCACATCTTGCAACACCATGAAGGGGAAAGGATTGCGGGTATTAAATCGCTTCTTATAGCCGAGCTGCAGGTACCGTTGATCGGCCACGTACTGAAGGTATTCCTTCATCATCTTTGGCGACATTCCACTGATACCCAAACTCAGCACATCTTCGCAAAAAGCCAGTTCCACGCTTAGGGCCTCTTCGATCATGCTGTCTACGTGCTGTTCTAATGAGGCATCAAAGAGCTGCGGGTATTCTTTGCGGATGACGGCAATTGCCTGCATCGCAGCTTCAATGTGCATGGTCTCATCACGAAATACCCAGTTTGTGGCTGTTGCTAGCCCTGGGAGCAGCCCCTTGTTTCTTAGGAAGTAGACGTAAGCAAAAGAACCAAAGAAGAAGAGCCCTTCAACACACGCGGCAAAGCAGATCAAATTCTCAACAAACCGCCGCCGTTTGTCATCGGTATCGAGTTTATCCAGCTGTTCGATTGAATCCATGTACTTAAAGCAAAAGTCAGCCTTGAGTTTCACAGAAGGAATGGTCTGATAGGCATCAAAAGCCTCCGCCCGATCGGCGTGATCCGGCAGGTAGTTGTCTACCAACAGAAGGTAGGTCTCTACATGCAACATCTCATCGAACAGTTGCTTGCCCAGGAACATACGGAATTCAGGGCTATTGATGTGCTTATAAAAATTTAACACCAAGTTATGTGCCACGAGATTGTCTGCTGTAGCAAAAAAAGCGACCAAACGCTTGATCAGGTGCGATTCGCGAGGATCTAACTTGTCGCGAAGGTGCTCATAGTCGACAGAGAAATCCAATTCGTCGGTGGTCCAAATGTTTTTGAGTGAGTCCTTATACAGTTGGAAAAACTGCGGATACTGCATAGGCCGTAGTGTCAGATTCAATTTGTGGCTAAGTATCATGTTCGGCTCCTATTGGCAGACTTCGCAAGTCTCAGGATTTTCCAGGGAACAGGCGATGACCGCCTCAGCACTCACTTCAGGTGACGGCGCGTTTTGTACCGTGGTTTTGCCAATCGAAGTTTTGGCTCGTGACCGTAGGTAATACGTCGTCTTGATCCCTTGCTTCCAGGCGTACATATACATGGAAGAGAGCTTTCCCAAAGTTGGGTTTTCTTGGAATAGGTTAAGCGATTGCGACTGACAAATAAAGGTAGAGCGCATTGCCGCCATATCGATAATGGATTTTTGCGGAATCTCCCAAACAGTCTTGTAGAGATCTTTGATCTCCGAAGAGAGCTCTGCAATGTTTTGGATAGAACCTTCTGATTCGATGATCTTCGTGCGCATCGCTGGGCTCCAGGCGCCAAGCCGCTTGAGATCGTGAATGAGGTACCGATTCACTTGCAGAAATTCGCCAGAAAGCGTCTCCCTCTTAAAGAAGTTGGAGATCTGTGGCTCAATGCTTTCAAAGCAGCCACTGATGCTGGCGATCGTTGCTGTGGGGGCAATGGCAATCAGCAGACTGTTTCGAAGGCCGTTCTGCCTTACCTGGTTTGCCATGTCTTCCCAGTCGTAATGGAACTCGGGCATCGCTTGCCCACCTTCTTTGGCGAGCTGAATTTGCAAATTACCGTCCGCATAGCGGGAGTCTTTGAAGTTGGGGAAGCTGCCCTCTTCTTTAGCTAGGCGCATGCTGGTGGTGAGAGCCTGATAGTAGATCTCTTCAGCGATACGGGAGGACAAGGCTTGGGCCTTGGCCGAATCAAAAGGAAGGCGCATCTTAAAAAAAGTGTCCTGAAGTCCCATGACTCCCAGCCCCACAGGCCGCCACCGTTTATTAGAATTCTCTGCCTCTCGAATCGGATAGAAGTTGATGTCCACCACGCGATCTAAGAAAGTGACGGCTCGGTCGACCACTTTGCGCATGCGCTCAAAGTTAAAATCGCCGCCACCCTCAACAAAGCTGCCGAGGTTTAGGCTGCCCAAGTTACAAACGGCCACCTCTTCAGCGGAAGTGACTTCAAGAATTTCAGTGCACAAGTTGGAGCTGTGGATCACATTGCCCGGCTTAGCTGTTTGTGCTGAACGGAGATTGGCTCGGTCTTTAAAGCAGATCCAGCCATTGCCGGTTTCTGCCAAGGTGGTCATCATTCGCGCATAGAGCGCGCGGGCTGAAACCTTCTTACGGCCTTTTCCAGCCTCCTCAGCGGAAGTGTAAACCAGCTCAAATTCCGCACCAAAAGTGTTCATTAACTCCGGAACGTCCTTGGGAGAGAAAAGGGTCCACTCCGCATCAGTATCAACCCGTTTCATGAAAAGATCAGGAATCCATAGCGCCAAGTTCAAATTATGAGTGCGTCGTTCTTCTGAGCCGGTATTCGTGCGAAGCTCTAGAAACACCTCAATGTCAGAATGCCAGGGCTCAAGATAGACCGCGGCAGCGCCTTTACGCTTCCCCCCCTGATTTACGGCATGAACCGAGGAGTCATAAACCTTCAAAAAAGGAACAATTCCGTTACTTAACCCGTTGGTACCTTTGATGAGCGTTCCCGACGAACGGACTGGCGTCCAAGAGATCCCTAGTCCTCCCGACCATTTTGAAAGCTGAGCAGAGTCCGTTATGGATTTATAAATGCCTTCAAGGCTGTCATCGGCGACTGTTAACAGATAGCAGCTGCTCATCTGAGGGTGACGGGTGCCCGAGTTAAACAGCGTTGGGGTGGCCGGCATGTAAAGAAATTGGCTGATGTTGTCGTAAAACTCGATGGCCTCGGCAATGTTTTTAGAGAGTCCTAACGCAACGCGCATAAACATCCACTGCGGACGCTCGACCAACTTGCGACTTTGCGGATGACGCAACAGGTAACGGTCTACAACGGTCTTCAAACCAAAGTATTCAAACAGATCATCGCGCTCATGACGGATGGCAAATTCAATCGTTTGTATGTCTGTCTGCGCCAGTGCCATAAGGCTGTCACTTATTACGCCTAATTCAGCAGCATTCTTAATATAATCGCGGAATGCCAAGTCTCGGCCGACTTCTTTGCGGATGTTTTCCGAGAGCATGCGCGCAGCAACTTTAGAATAGTTAGGCTCGTCTACCATCAGCATCACTGCAGTAGCGATGGATAGATTATCGAGTTCTTCAGTAGTACTCCCGTCGTGGAGGCCAGCGATGGTTCGCTTGGCAATTTCAAGCCCCTCAACGTCCCCAATACCTCGGCAAGCGCGATTCACGGCATGAAGGATCTTTTCAATTTTTACTTCTTCACGGGTACCATCACGTTTAATGACATGCATTTTGCTTCGACCTTTACAGACATTAGAGAATAAGAGCCTATACTAGTTGCTGCGCCGCAGCATTAGTTTGGTGCCCCTTCTCGTTTTTTGGGACCTTCACTGTGGCGAGTGGAAAACGTGCTGAGTTTCGCGAAAAAAAGCTCTTAAAGCCTCTCTCCCACTGCGTACAAACAAATTCCTAATAATGAAGTTAAACTCTCGGATAAAATCTCGTCAACTTGGTTTGGTTTTTTTTGAATTTTTAATAAGAATCGAATCGAGATTTTGGCAATAAGAAACTTTCACGCTCTGCGCCTTATCGTCGATAGAAAAGATTCTGTCGTCAGCCAACCATCGATCCACCCATCTGTCCCCCCCCCAGAAGATGAAGGTGCAGATGAAAGATTGTCTGGCAGGCATGGTCGCCGCTGTTAAACACAGTGCGAAATCCCGATCCTGCAATTCCTAACTGAGCGGCGATTAACTGAACCGCCTGAAAGAGATCGGCAAAAACCGAGAGGTCGAACGTAGAAACATCGAGCACATCGACTACGTGTTTCTTAGGGACAATGAGCACATGAACGGGTGCCTGCGGGCTAATGTCATAGAAGGCAAAAACCTTTTCATTTTCAAAAACCTTTTTAGAGGGGAGTGTTCCCTGAATAATCTTACAGAAGATGCACTCTTTACCTTTAAGCCGCGGCTCATTCATGATCGAGATCCTCCAAAAAAGCTAACCTAAACTTTTTTGCCTTTGTTTACCATCTCTTGATAACGTAGCCGGTATGCCTTGGGAAACGGAACTTTCCAACACACTCAAAAAACTCGCTCCTGTAGAAGCCCAAGAGGGTTTCGATCAGAGCGCCGTCCTTGTGCCCATTGCCTTCAATCCGCAAAGTCAGTGCTACGAAATATTACTCACCAAAAGAACCCTCCTAGTGGAAACCCACAAAGGACAGGTCAGTTTTCCTGGCGGCTATTTGGAGCCGACCGATGGAAGTCTTGTGAACGCGGCAACGAGAGAGGCGCACGAAGAGATTGGTCTGCACCCCAGTTTTGTTACCATTTTAGGCGCATTAACCCCGGTCCAAACCAGATTTTCCGTTGCCATTTTCCCTTATGTGGGACGCCTTGATCTTCCCTACCCTTTTTTGTTAAACCAAGCGGAGGTGGAAAAGATGGTGTCCCTTCCCGTCTCTGTTTTGCTCGAAAAAGGGCTTGAGCAGATTAGCGTCGACATGGGGGGAGTTAAAATAAGAAGCACAGGCATTTGGGTGGAGGATGAACTCATTTGGGGAGCCACCGCAAAAATTCTCGAAGAGCTAAGAGTGTTGTTATTGCCTCTTAAGTTTTAAGAGGTTCCTGTCCTTTTTTTCCTTTGCCGACGAAAAAAGTTTCTCGACTATGCTTTCGGGTGGACTCAGGGCGAATAATGCGCACGAGCGAAAACATTTTCTTCACTTCGCGGTGGTACTCCTCAAACGATTCGCCCATAAAGATCTTAGTTACAAAGTTTCCGCCAACCCTCAGGTGCTCTCGGGCCACGTTGAGTGCCATCATGCAAAGTTCGAACGATAGGTAAACATCACTGCCATGAATCCCAGAGGTCTTAGGAGCCATGTCGGAGATGACAAGGTCAGCCTGTTTTCCCCCCATTGCCGCCGTAAAATCAAAGTCGTTGATGTCAGCCTGAACAAACGTCAGTCGCTTATCTTGAACTTGGATCTCAGAGAGATCGATTGCCAAGATTTCACAGGCTTGAACTTTCTGAAGACAGAACTGTGTCCAAGAGCCAGGCGCGGCTCCTAGATCGATGATCCTTTTTACGCCTTTAAAAAGCGGTTCACGGCGATCAATCTCTTCAAGCTTATAAACAGACCGGGCTTCATAGTTTTCCTTGCGCGCCTTTTTGGTAAAAGGATCGTCATTCCAATGGCGCGGTTTTTTGCTCATTCTTTTTTCCTTCCCAGTACTTCTTAATCGACAACCGACTCATCGAGAGGTGGCAAAGCGAGAAATCATATCGGACGGGATCCTCAGGGGAGATTTTTCTTAACTCGGCGGTAGCGGCTTCGGCTACTTTCCAGTTCGCCACTTTAGATTTTGTCCAGCGCAGATCCCGAAGCACCTTCAACAAATGAGTATCCACAGGCAGTAACAGAGTGTCAGGGTTTACTTTCATCCAGAGCCCTAAATCAATTCCATCGTCGCGGCGAACCATCCAGCGCATAAAGAGATTCATCCGCTTGCACGCACTCCCCCTGGAGGGATGAGGCATTAAATAGCGTAAACTCCGGGCGCGGCGCTTTTCGATTTCGGAAATTTCGGGGGAGACAGGCACAGCAAAAAAGCGATCGATGAAGCTAGAAAGCATCACTTCCATTCGACCCTCTCTAGCGCCGTCTAAATAAAAGTCCTCGAGCGTTTCAAATCGTTCGTAAATCGACCTCAAGCGCGCAAAGATTACCCAAATGTCCTCCCCGGTAGTAAAACGATGGCGAAAAAAGGGCAAAGGGTTTTGAGAAAAACCTTTTCGAATCAGTGCTTTGGGTTCCGTTCCCAGAGGATGGGCTGCTTTGTAAATGCTTCCTAAGATGGTCGTAACGTTGCCATAGGCCAAAATCGAAGAGAGAAGAGCCACTACTTCTTGATCGCCTGGCTTGGAAAAACGGTGAACATGATAGACCGGGTCTTTTTCCAAGTGGAATTGAGAATGAAACTCCTCATAAGCAGTTCTAAAAAGGGCAAAGATTTCATGGGGAGGAGTTTTTTTCACCTAGCGTGGTTAACACGAAAACAGGCAAGGAGGAACCCAAAGGGGTGCGGTTTCTTACCAAATCACACAGAGCCGACGCTTGCCGAGCAACGCCCTCGCTTCTAGAGTGACCGGCATGCATCGTTATATTCTTTCTATCGACCAAGGTACTACCGGAACCACCGCAATGCTATTGGACCGCGAGATGGTCATTCATGGCAGGGCGAATGTAGAGTTCCCCCAACACTTTCCCCAGGCAAACTGGGTGGAACACGACTTGGATGAAATCTGGGCCTCGGTTGGGAAAGCCATTTCGTTAGCGCTGGAACAAAAAGGCGTTCGTCCCGAGGAGATTGCAGGGATCGGTATTACCAATCAAAGAGAGACTACCTGCCTGTGGTATCGGGGTCGGGATGCCACCCCTGTGACTCGGGCGATTGTATGGCAAGATCGGCGCACCGCCGACGTTTGCGCAAAAATGCGGGCGAGAGGCCTAGAGAAAAGTATTCAGAAAAAGACGGGCCTGCTATTGGACCCTTACTTCAGTGCCACTAAACTGGAGTGGATTCTTAAGAATATTCCAGGAGCCATGGCGAAGGCCAAGATTGGCGAAGTCGCTTTCGGCACTATCGATAGTTACCTTCTCTATCGAATGACGGGAAAGCACGCGACGGATGTTTCCAATGCTAGCCGAACCCTTCTAATGGACATAAAAAAATGCGAATGGGATGAGGACCTCCTTAAGCTATTTAAAATTCCCAGAGCCGTTCTTCCGCAGATTCTTCCCAGCGCCGTTGAGTATGGCCGAACAAAAAACTTTTTTAATCTTCCTGACGGCATTCCAGTCACGGGAATTGCCGGCGACCAACAGGCGGCACTCTTTGGACAAGCTTGTTTCTCAAAGGGCTCTGTGAAGTGCACCTACGGCACGGGTGCATTTATCGTGGCTAACACAGGAAAGACCCCGGTTTTTTCCAAACATCGGTTGCTTACCACCGTATGTTGGAAGCTTGGAGACGAAGTTACCTATGGTTTGGAGGGAAGCGCTTTTATTGCCGGAGCCGCCGTTCAGTGGCTTCGTGATGGGTTAAAACTACTCACCAAATCAGAGGACATTGAAAAGTACGCGGGCGAAGTTACCAGCTCCGATGGGGTCCTTTTCGTTCCCGCCCTTTCGGGTTTTGGCGCCCCCCATTGGCTGGCCAATGCGACCGGGCTTATCACCGGCCTTACCCGTCGCACCACCCGAGGTCACCTTTGTCGGGCTACGCTTGAGGGAGTGGGTTATCAAGTGGCAGAGTTGCTTGAGGCAATGGGAGAAGATCTTAATAAAAACCTAGGTCCCATACGAGTCGATGGGGGGGCTTCGGCAGACAATATTTTAATGCAGTTTCAGGCAGACCTTTTGGGCACTGATGTCATTCGATCCGCCATTGTCGAGACCACTGCATTAGGTGCAGGCCTCCAAGCCGGGTTGGCCTTGGGTTATTGGAAAAATCTGGCGGATATTCAAAAGAGCTGGAAAGCCTCTTCGACTTTGCGATCTCAGATCACCGCGAAAAATCGAAGGGCGCTACGACTAAAGTGGGATCATGCGGTGGAGGCGGTACGCCTTCTTTCCGGAGAAAAGAAACGAAAATAGGGTCCTTAAGGTTTTTCTATTTTTCGCGTTAGGTATTCCACGCCATCAATAGCGAAGTGATACCCCTTGGAGCTGGGGTTTTTTTCGAGCACCGTGAGCTTTATTTTGTTGATCCCCGGTGTCAGTGCCACGCTGGAAAGACTTATCTTCGTGGGCTGCACTACCGACTCAAAAAGATCTGCGGTGGCTTCACTCTTATTTATTTCCATCTTCACTTTGGCAAAATCCGGTGCAGAGGTTAGCCAAAACGTGAGATCCACCAACCTGGTATCGTTACTTTTTAAATAGAATTCAACTCCGGCTCCCGGCTTTTCCCCTTTAAAAAAGAGGTGATCATTGCTGTGCCAATGCCCTACAAAATTCGACATGTTCTGCAACTCAGCACTTCCAGTGCTGAAAAATATGATGTCTTTTGGTGAAAGATCAAAATAGCCGCTAGGCGCGGAGACGTTGAGAGTAGGAATCCACGCCATGTCTTCCAAGGCAATCCGCCGATTTCCTGCCTTTTCCGACTGAGTCACCAACCGATAAACCCAGCGATTGTCCTCAATGGGAAATTTCACAAATTCGATTTCAGGCACCTTTTTTTGAGCCTGCATAATAAAGCCATTGATGGGAACTTTGTTACTGATGGCAAAAAACGGCTTATCCAAATAGTAGGCTTTCGTAATGATTTCAGCAATCGTATCGCTACTTAGCCCCCAATTGGCGATGCCCCACGAGTTGACAAGTAAAATGGAAAGATCTTGGCGCATTTTATAATGCTTTTGAAAATAGTCGGCCAATGGATAGTAGGTGCGCGAGTCGTCATCTAGGAAAGTGGCATCTTTAGGGAGCTTTGCAAAAAGTAAATGGGCAAACTTCTCGACATCGGAGAACCCTCGCTTATTGGGATTGGCGATGAATTCCGACTGTTGGTACACGTTTTCCGAGTAAATATTATTATAACGATGATGCCAAACGCTGTCGGGGTTAGCTGCCCAGGTGGCCACATTCCCGTATAAAAAAGGCGGTACCACCAGAGAAAGTCCGATAAACACATATGTGGCGTATCTAGGCGCCGCCTGCGCGCGGGTACGCTTCAGTAATTCATGCAATGCCCGACTAGCAAAAAAGTGAAGAATCACGAACGACTCAAGAAGGAAGGCGTACTTATCCCAGGTGGGATAAAAGCAGAAATTTGTAGTGTTGATGAGGAGGGGAGCCATAATGCCCCAAAATGAGGCGCTCTTTGGCGACTCTTTATAAAGCAGGTAAATGCCTGCTGCTCCAAATAGAGTCATGTAAAGCGTAGGGGATTGAAACCACATGACATAGCTCGTCTCAGTGATCGAGCTCCAGAACTCTCCGCTGAAAAAAGTGCTCTCAAAACTTCCGACGAACGCCCCTTTAATCGTGACGGCAAAGGAGCCGGTTCGTCCCGCATCGCGAACGATGAGCGCAAGCCAAGGCAACATTCCGCCAACAGCAGCCAATCCGCAGTAAGGCAGAATCGGAACAAATTGTTTTTCGCGTTTGGCCGTGATTAAACCGGTGACTAAGACGCCAATGCAGACAAACCCCATTTGTACATGATTAAAAATCGAGAGACCGGCAAAAAAGCAGAGCGCGTAAAGCCAGTTGTTTTTCTGAGTCCGCTCGAAACGGCGCCAACAATTTAGACAAACGGTTAATAGGAACGCACTGGCGGCATAGTTTTCAATCACCGTGCTATGCCACCAGAGTGAATGGCATAGCATTAGTAAAAGGGATCCAAAAATGGCGCTTACAACGGAACCCAACTCAAAAAGGAGTAACCAATAAAATGCGGCGATGGTAAGCGAACCGTAGAACACCGAAACCAGAGAGGCGCGGATAGCCAGTTCTTGGAATGGGAAAAGGGCATTAAAAATCACTCCGGTAAGAACGGTCATGGGGTGATTGTTTACGTGAGACTCAAGTCCGGCTCGTTGAATATCATTGACCAGTAGAGCGGTATCACCGAAGCCAATCGTTCGTGCCATCGTGGTGATATAAAAAAGAGGCGGGATAAAGAAAAACCCATAGCGTTTGAATAACGCCAAATATCGCGTAGGCATGAAGGTTGGCTCCAAGTTCTATAACTTATCGGCAAGTTGCTGGATATTTTCGAGCGCGATTAACTCTAAAGGGGCAGATTCCAATTCTTTAACTACGCGCTGCGGCAGCACGGCCCTCGTAAAGCCAATGCGCGCCGCCTCTTTTATTCTATCAGCGGCACGAGGAATGCTTCGTATTTCACCGCCGAGTCCAATTTCCCCGAGAAAGAGCGTCTTCTCGTCCATTGGCGCTCCCCGAAAGCTCGAGATTAACGCGGCAGCAACGCCTAGATCGCAGGCGGTCTCTTGAACGCGAATCCCGCCCGCTACATTAACGAAAATGTCTTGGTCAAAGAGACGAAAGCCACCCCGCTTCTCTAAAATAGCAATGAGCAGTGCCACGCGATTGGGATCGAGTCCAATCGTCGTCCGCCGGGGCATGGGCAAAGACGATTGGGATACCAACGCCTGAATTTCGATAAGGATAGAACGGGAGCCTTCCAACGTCGCAACAATGGCAGAACCAGGAGATTTTTCAGGCCGTTCAGAAAGAAAAAGTTCTGACGGGTTGGTGACTTCGCGCATTCCCTTGCCGGTCATTTCAAAAAGACCGATTTCATGGGTAGAGCCAAAACGATTCTTCATTGAGCGAAGAAGGCGTAACGATTGAGAAGGCGTGGTTTCAAAATAAAGAACCGCATCCACCATGTGCTCAAGCAATTTGGGGCCGGCGATAGTCCCCTCCTTAGTCACATGGCCAACCAGGAACGTTGCCATGTTGCTGGCCTTGGACCAATTTACCACGCGAAAGGTACATTCGCGTAATTGCCCCACACTGCCGGGTTGCGATTCTATTTCAGAGGAATAGGTGGTCTGAATGGAATCCAAAATCAGAATTTTTGGTTTTACTACGTCGACATGTTTTTGAATTGTCTCTAAGTCGGTGGCGGAGACTACGAGTAGATTATCTGACTCCACTCCCACACGCTCCGATCGCAATGCAATCTGAGACATTGATTCTTCCCCGGTGACGTAGAGAACTTTTATTCCACGCCTGGCGTAGTTTTCAGACACTTGAAGAAGGAGGGTCGATTTTCCAATTCCGGGTTCGCCTCCCAATAGGATCACTGAGCCGGGAACAAGCCCCCCGCCCAAGACGTTGTCCAACTCCAACATATCGGATTTGATTCTGGGAAAGTCCTCAGGCGAAATTTCAGTGATGGGCCGCGGTGCATCAATTTCTCGGGAGAGGTGGACGCCTCTCTTCTTTTGCTCCTTGGTCACACGCTCCTCAACCAGTGTATTCCACGCGCCGCAGTCAGTGCAGCGTCCCTGCCATTTTGGAAAACACTGCCCGCAGCCTTGGCAAAAAAATTGGGTTGTCGCTTTCATTTCTTCTACCCCATAGGGGTTCACAAACTCTGTCAAGCCAACGTGGTGGGCGTTATTGAGACCGTCAAAATTCGCGCATTGTGTTTTTCAATGGGTTCGTTAAACTAAAAATAGAGGGGATAAGTCCCCGCTCACTTCACCGTCAGGCCCAACCTCCGTTGTACTAGGGGCCGACCTCAAACAAACAACCTACTTAAAAAAATCACTTATGCAGACGATCAAATCGGAGCTTCTCGAGCTTCTACGTCGCCACGATCTCCTCAAGGCCGCCTTGTTCGTGGGGAAGATTCAGGACGCGAACTTCTCCATTGATTACCACTACGAAAAGATCATGGAATTGGCAGCCCAAGTTTGGCACCGCTGCTCAAGTTCCAAGGATGACGTGGTGCTAAAGGCAAAAGAGATCACCAACGCGCTTTTCCATGATTTCAACATGGTGGGGAAAAGTGAGAAGGAAAAAAGCACAATTGATGATCCCCATCGTTACTATCTGCATTCTGTGATGGATCGTAAAGTGGGAAGCCCTCTAGCGCTTACCATTCTGTATTCGATTCTCGCCGATCAAGTGGGTTTAAAGTACGAGTGCCTGGCAATGCCCACATACTACTTGATAAAAATCACAGACGTTACTGGTGATATTTTTATCGATCCATACGACGGAGGTCGTTTTATTAATCCTGAAGAGTTCCAAAAAAAGATGCGCTCAGCGATTCACCGGAGCAAACTTCTGTCGGCAAGCCTCTTTGAACGAGTAAATTCTCAACAGTTGGTGGCTCGGCTGGTTCAGCAGTTAAAGCATATTTATATTTTAAAGAGTAAGGCGCCCGAAGCTCTCCGCGCCGTGGAGCTGCTTACCGGCCTCTTTCCCCGCTCTCCTGAACTTGCTCGCGATCGAGGGATTCTCTACTGCGAGATAGAATACTTCTCAAAGGCCGTAGAAGATCTTCGATTTTATCTAACACAGCGGCCCAACGCGAGCGACGTCAACGAGATTAAGAAACTCGCCAGCATGCTAAAGGGCTGTCGCGAAATAATAAATTAAACCCCGATAACCGAATCGCCTAAAGAGCAATCTCTCGGACTTTTGCCACAATGCACTTTGCAGAGAAACCATATTTATCATAAAGCTCTTTAGGATCCCCTGACTCGCCGTACGTATCTTGCAGCCCAAGTCGCACCAGCTTGCAGCTTAGCCCTTCTTCGGCCAACACTTCGGCCACCGCAGAACCAAGGCCGCCTATCACCATGTGATCTTCAATGGTGAAAATGTATTTGCACTGCTTCCCCAGACTTCGCACCAAAGCTCGATCTATGGGCTTAATGGTGTGCATGTCCACAACCCAAGGACTCAGCCCAGTCAGCTCTTCACTAGCCTTCATTGCCTCATTTACGCCAGCGCCAGTTCCAATTAGAGCAAGATCTTTTCCTTCTTTCAGAAGAATGCCCCGGCCCATTTGAAATACCCCTGGAGATCGATAGAGCGAGGGGAGTTTTTGTCGCGTAAGCCGCAAATAAACTGGGCCTTGGTGTTCCACTGCAAATCGGACTGCTGCCTGAGTGGTGGCTTCGTCGGCTGGATTTAAAATGACCATTCCCGGCAGTCCACGCAAGACATTCATGTCCTCAAGACCCATCTGAGTATAGCCATCGTCGCCGATGCCAAGTCCTGCATGCGTGCCTACCAACTTAACGTTAGCTCGAGAGTACCCCACAGAAACGCGAATGGTCTCGTAGCGCGTTGCCAAAAAAGCGCCAAAACTACAGCAAAAGGGAATCAGCCCCGTAAACGCCATGCCGGCGGCCGTTCCTATCATGTTGCTTTCGGCAATTCCCATTTGGAAAAAGCGATCGGGATACGCCTTTGCGAAAATAGCGCTCTTAGTACTGCAGCTTAGGTCAGCATCCAAAACAACGATATTGGGGAATTCGCTCCCTAGCTGTTTAAGTGCTTCTCCAAAAGCGTCTCGTGTTGCTCGCTCAGACATGACGGCCTCCTGCGGCATCCAATTCAACTAGGCAACGCTCAAGCTCTTCGGGGGTCGGTGCTACTCCGTGCCAGCCGATTTTGCCTTCCATAAAGGAGATGCCTTTGCCCTTAACCGTATTGGCAACGATCATCGTCGGCCGTGATTCTTCTTTCTTGGCCTTGTCTAAGGCACCAAGCAATTGTGTAAAATCGTGGCCATCAATCTCTTGAACCGCCCAACGGAAAGCTTCCCATTTCTCCTTAAGGGGGTGGATGTCCATCACTTCTTCCACTCGACCGTCAATTTGACCCTTGTTGTGGTCTAAGAAAACGATGAGGTTGTTAAGCTTGAATTTGGGGGCGGACATTGCCGTTTCCCAAATCTGGCCTTCTTGAGATTCCCCATCGCCAATGACACAAAACACTCGAGCGTCTTTCTTTTGGTGCTTCAATGCTAGCGCGATGCCTTGGGCAATCGAAAGGCCCTGGCCCAAAGAGCCGGTTGAGGCCTCAACTACGGGCATTAAAAACCGATCGGGATGCCCTTGAAGCCGCGAATTGGTCATTCGCAGAGTCATAAGATCTTCTTCCTGTAAACTCCCTTTTTGAGCCAAAATGGCATAAAGAGCTGGTACGCCATGTCCCTTTGAAAGGATGAACCTATCTCGGTCCTCCCAGGAAGGGTCCTCGGGCTTCATTCGGATTTCTGTAAAAAACAGAGCCACTAGGATGTCGATGAGCGAAAGCGAGCCGCCGGGATGACCCGACTTAGCCTTCGTAATCATCTGGAGTATCTGTTTGCGGCATGAGACCGCGATTTTCTGGAGTTCAGCTAGGGAAGGTTTTTCCAACATGACGGGAAGATGCATGAACCTAACCGCATTTTCAACCCTTCCCCTTGCAGAAATTTTAAGGCTCCGCTAGTTTCGCGCCGTGTCCGGATTTTTCGCCCTATTTTCAGCTCTTAGCGCCATTCTCCTGGTTACGTCCTTAGGTACCGGTTTGACCGGAATCGCCTTATTTGGCGTTTCTCATCTGATGTGGGGCCTGGGCTCAGTGCTTTTGGCGGTCTCTGTTCATTGTTTAATCTTTGGCATTTTCACGGGAGCAGGTAAAGACGCCCGGGAGCTGTCCCAAGACCTTAAATTGGATACTGACCTGTCGCTACGCATTAAAGCGTTCCGTAAAGACGTATTCCCGCCGGCCCTTTACAGCATATTGCTATTAGTAGTGGGCGCTGTAATGGGGGGGGCTGCCCATACGCCCACCATGGCTCGGGTTCACATGGCCATTATGATTTTTACCGTAGCCTACAATCTCAAATCCTTTTGGACGGAATACCGTGCCGTTGCCGAAAACGGTCGTTTGGTGCGTGCTTTAAATGAGTTGGCCAGTAATGCGCCGGCAGAACTAAGTACCGCGGCGCCAAAGGAACTTGAGATTCTTAACTCCGCCACTGAAGAGCTTGATTGGGGAACCCACGTTTTCGCCTTAGGCAGCTTCTTGGTCTTTATGGGGATGAACGTTTGGCTTCCCTACCTCTATTTTCGCTTTGTCGTAGGGTACTTCTTATTGCCGCTATGGCCTTTTTTATTAGGCTCCGGTTTGCTTATCGGCGGCGGTTTTTACCTGCGGAAGCGCTATGGTGCGTTTCGCCCTTCGTTGAAGCAGTAGCCTTGGCTCCGTCACTAAAGCTAGAAAGCTTTCCTAGTAGTAATTCAATTTTTCGGCCGGCCTCGCTCTCAGGAGGAAGCGCCTTTTGGTATTGGCGCACTAGTTCCACGATAAGGGGCTGTTCTTCTTGATTGGTTAGTCTCTTAGCAAGTCGAATTATGCTGTCATAAGGGAGAGCACTTAACCATTTAGCGGGAAGCGGTTTCTTCTTGTTGAGCAGCTCTACAATCACAGCCTTCATGTCGTCGGTGCGGAGACGGATAAACGTGGGAGAGAAAAAGGCGAATATTTTTTCTCGATCGGTATCGCCAAGAATATCGCAATTTTTTGCGGTGAGTTGGCAGACCTTCGATTTGATTTTGTCGTTGTAGCGGTTGATTTCAAGCAGATCCATCCAAGTGGAAAGCGGGGTAAACACCGGATCAAAAATTTTGGGGCGCACCAAACGCGCCCAATAAAGGAATTCTCCGCGCGTGTGAATAAAGACCGGCCAACGTTGAAAAAAACGCAGGAAAAAGGCCAGTATCATACCCGTACTAAAACCGACAACATGTGCAATGTGATCTACGCTGTCGAGACGATTTAGAGCTGGCATGAGCTGAGAAACCGAGAACATCAATTCCAGCATCAACACGTCAAAAAAGAAAAACCAACTAGTCTTGAGGTTGATAAAGCCTCGCTTGCTTGGAAACCAAAAGAAATACCGGGTTCTATAATGGAAGTTGTAAATGTAGTAGGCACCCATCAGTGCGAATAATCCACCGCTGGAGCCTACGTGGGGAATGTATCCCGAGCTTTCTGTGGAGACTAAAATACTAAAGAGGAGCCCAAGGCTTCCTCCGATAATGAAAATGGCGAATGCGCACAAAAAGGGGATGAACGTCGAGCAGATTCTAACTCCGGCAAAAATGCCAATCAGATTCAGACTGAGGTGGAGGAGACTACCGTGAATAAAATTGGCGTAGAGAAGCCGTTTTACGTCCCAATCTGCTTTTGCTGGGGCGATGCGAAGCAACGGGCGTAACTTTAAAAAGTCAGCCGCATTTCTCTCAAAGGTGGGCGCGCCTGACTGTTCGGTGAGAAGATAGTTTTGAAGACTCTCAATGTAGTCCGCGTCTTTACGGATCATGTCGGAGGTTTCTAAAAAGGCGATCCCCAACAATATGACGAGCACAAGGCTTGGCCAGAGCATGGGGGCTCGGCCTTTAGGGACTTCCGGCGTAACTGGCACCAGGAGAATCATTGCACTCCTATGGAACACTTAAAATTCTTTTGACCACCGTTTGGGCGGTAAGGTCGTGCAAAGCTCGAGCGTCATCACGGATAAAGGCCATCCCCCAGCCCAGCGCAAAGGGCAGTGTAGAGAGGGGCTTACCAATCAGTTCTCGAACAATGGCTCTACCAAATCCGATGCGTGAGCCGGTCTTAGCATCCACAACGCGCAGGCCAAGGAGAAGCTTTCCTGGGCTGCCACCAAATGCGGAAAGCGTGGCGCAAAAATAGAGAAAAAAGAGCAACCCATGAGCGACGTGCTCAAAAAATGGCAATAGTTGTTCTGTCTTGAGCAATTCCTGCTTTGGCAAAAATTGAGAGACTAAGCTCAGTTTTTGCAGGTTTGCCAGAAAATTTGGGCCCATCGAAGTAAAGGTGTGGTGGATTCCACTCCACAACAACCAAAACAAGATCGCGTCGAGAAGAAAAGCTCCTGTTCGGATCCAAAAATCCGCATTGGGACAGTCCAAAAAATGGTCGTCTTCGGCCTCAAGCAGCGCTTCCGAGATCGTTTTGGGCCGGGTGGGCCCTCGGGGAACGTAAGTGCCCATCAGCGACCTCTCCGCAGTCCCGTAGCGTCGAATAAGGCTAAGATTTTTTCTGCCTCTTCTTCCGCTTCTGCTGGCGCCATTAGCTCCCCCTTTTCTTTGGAGAACCATGGAGTCAACGAGCGTTTGTGCTGCTCGTGGTAGCGGATTAAGCGAAGGGAGGCTTCAGTCACTTCGGCCACAGTCCCTTCCTGTGTCCAAAAGTGGTTTTCTAGCTGATATTCGCGTAGTTCCCTTTTTTGTCCGAAGAAAAACAGTAAGGTTCCCGCATCTAGAAGTGAGGGATAAAAGTTTTCAAGTTTGGGAACGGTAAGAAGGTAGCGGAGTGAATTTTCCATCGCAAAGAAAGGAAGAGGACGTTTGAACGGCTTTTTGAGGAGCGCCTTTTCCAACTGACTCATTTGATCCCGAGTTCCCTGCGGTAAACTCCATGGATTTTTCTTCGTATCAAAGAGCCGTTTGACCGCGCCTTCCCGCTTTTCCCAGACCTTAAGGATCCCTTCGCGCATTCTTTCCCAGCACTCGACCTCTAAGGCGCCGCCCAAGAGTTGGGTGGCGATTCGACCCAACTGGGTCGAGTCAACGGCCGAGGGTTCCGTGGGCGCGATTGAGCCAAACCATTCCGATAAAAGCTGTAGTTCTTTGGCCCTTTGCCCAAAACCCAGATCCCTCTGCACCATTTTGGGAATGGAAGGCCGTGGGGCTGCCGGAGCCGGAGCCGTGTTGTTGAACTCAATCCGTTGTGGCGGCGGCTCTAGATCCGGAATTGGCGTTTCTGGGGTGGACGAGGTGGCTTCAAATTGAGGCGACATCATCGCGGAATCTTCGATCTCCGACGCTTGAGCCTCTGCTTCAAGAGTGCCCAAGTCGGTGATCACTGTAGGTTCTACCCCATCCTCTTCCATTGGACTAAGTGGGGGTGATTCCATTTCCGGGGCTGAGTTTTCCACGACGACGGGCACGCAAAGCTCAGCAAGAGTTTTTTGACTCCAACTTTCGCTGGTTAGGTTCTCTAAATCGAGCAAGATCTGGCAGTAGATCTCCTTACACCTGTGGAAGCTTGCGGCGACATCTTGAAGCGACTGAGGCAAATCAGCGCGTTCGTAGTCACCCGAGGCTTCTTCAAGCGCTCGACCCAATTGATCAAGAGTGGCCTCTGCCAAGTGTTCGGCCTCGGCATAAGGCTCCGCTATCAATTGAACCACCAGCTCATGAATAGGAGAGCTGGACGTCGTCTTAGTATTTTCGTCGTTGGAGAACATGTTATTGCCTAATGATGCACTCCTGGCGCAGTTCTTGGAAAAGCAGCCGTTTGGCTCGGCCTAACCATTCTTCAACATCTCTTAGATTGAGCCCACGAGCGCGCGATAGCTCCACCACAGTCACTCCGTTGAAATACTCTGAGAGTAGACTTTGGCTATCGATGTCCAGTTGGTTTAGGGCTTTGTCGAAGGTCGACATCACCCGATCCACAGCCTCTTCGGCGATGGCACTTTGGGCTAACTCACTGACCTCTTCTTGGAAGGAATCTTCTCTTCGCATCGGTAACTCCCTTTTAATGCGTTGCTCCATACAAGAGGCCTATCGGTGGCTTTGATGCGGTGCTTAACAGAAATTTGATTAGATTTTTTAGCTATGCTAAGTAGTGAACTTCATTTCGAATTGAGGACTGTAGGATGAGGCTGTATTTAGCGTTTGCGTCATTTTTATTATTCGCCGGGTTGTTTTTTACGAGTTCCTGCTCTCATAAAGACGTGAATCCTGAGAGTCCTGACGCCCTTTTTCAGGATGCTGAGGAGGCGTTTAAAGATGAGAAATACCTAATAGCAATCGAACGTTACCGCGATATTAAGAATCGCTTCCCCTACAGTACCCGGGCTACTGACTCAGAGCTCCGCATCGCTGACGCCTTTTTTGAGCAAGAGACCTATATTGAGGCCGAAAGTGCTTACGAGATCTTCAAAGAGTTACACCCGACACACCCTAAAATTGACTATGTGCAGTATCGGATAGGGCTTTCTCTTAACAATCAGATACCCTCAAACTCGACTCGCGATCTTACTGCGGCGCAGCGCTCTATTGATGCGTTCAATGTATTGCTGGAAAAGTATCCAAACTCTTCCTACATCACTAAGGCACGCGAACTAATTTTTGCCGCACGACAAAAGATGGCTGAGCATGAGCAATACGTGGCTGATTTTTACTATCAGCGTCATCACTACCTCTCGGCAACCTACCGCTACTCCGCTTTGCTTCAAGAGTTTCCAAATATGGGATATGATGAGGAAGCTTTATTTCGGTTAGGCAAGAGTTACGTAAACGTAAAGATGTCCGACAATGCGAAAGACATCTTTAGGCGACTTGTCGCCCGTTTCCCCAACTCAAGCTACCGAGCTGAGGCAGAGTCGCTAATAAAAGACATTTCCAAGAATTGATTCTGTTTTTTCGGAATCTTTCCTGAGCGAAGCGAAGGATCTCCATGGACTCACGCGCTCCCTCCGTAGATGAGTTGTTGCGAATCGCCCGCGAGGATATCGCCCGCAATTCTCTTTCTTCCGCGGAAAAAACTCTGGAGCAGGCGATTTTAATGAATCACCAAGAGCCAGAGGCTTTTCATTTGCTCGGCTACGTTTATTCCAAACGTGGAAAATTCAAAAAGGCAATACTAGCCTTCCAAAAAACTTTGAATTTGGATCCGTTTCATACCGATGCCGCCATTGCGTTGTCTAGCCTTCTCAACGATGTGGGCAAGTATAAAGAAGGCGCCGCTGTCTTTTTCAAAACAAAAAAGCGGCTCGACGAAACCGCCCCGGGGCACGATCCTCGCATTAACGAAAACTTAAGTAAGCGTCATTACGAGCTAGGGTTGCTCTACATGCGCTTTGAGCGGTTTAGAGAAGCCCACCACGAATTTTCCAAGGCCTATCACCTGCAAAGCAGCAACCTTTCTGCAGCCGTCCAAATGGCCAAGTGTCTGGCTCGTAGCGGAGAAAAGCAGAATGCTATTGAGTTTTTGAGAAAAACAATTGAGTCCCACCCTGACCATGTCGAGGCAAAACTACAATTGGGTATTCTCTACCATTCTTCGCAAAAACTAAAAGAGGCCAAGCGGCTTTGGGAAGAGGCGCTGACCCAAGAGCCCGAAAATAAGTCGGCTCAAATGTACTTAAGCATGCTTGAGTACGAACCCTCGGTGAGCCGTCTGTGAAAGTTCTTTGGTCCTTTGTGATGGCTCTCTGCCTTGCTCAAGCTACCCAGGCAAAGGCAGCGACGCCTCGTAAGTCGAAAAAGAAAACCAAGCCAGTCGTCGCTTCCTCTGTGGAAAAACAGCCGGCTGCACCGAAACCTGCGGAGACCAGATCGCCGGCCGCGGCGCCTGAGATCAAGAC